>JBBQAU010000328.1:0-1525 GCA_038316685.1 Sphingomonadales bacterium | reverse complement strand
AACCCCCGCGCAACAAAGCAACCCCGGCGTCGCGCTCAAACAGATAGAGCGCCACACGCGCTGCCTGACCCCGCGCGCCGCTGAGCCCGCCGTCGCGATCAATCAACAGCCTGGTGTCATCATGTGCCATCGGCAGCAGCTCCCCGAGCGTCTCGGGCGTCGCGAGCCGAAATTCGGCATCGCCCGACTGGCGGGTACCGAGCAGTTCGCCAGCGCCGCGCAACCGCAAATCCTCCTCAGCAATGCGAAAGCCATCATTCGTCTCGCGCATGAGCGCCAACCGCGCGCGCGCCGACTCGCTCAAAATACTGCCGCGAATGAGCAGGCAGTTCGACGCTCCGCTCCCCCGCCCGACCCGACCGCGTAACTGGTGGAGCTGAGCAAGGCCAAAGCGATCCGCCGCCTCAATCACAATCAGCGTCGCATTGGGCACATCGACGCCAACTTCGATCACCGTCGTCGCGACCAGAACGCCGATCTGTCCGGCGGAGAAGGCGGCCATCACCGCGTCCTTCTCCAGCCCCTTCATCCGACCATGGACAAGGCCGACCTTGTCGCCAAACCGGGCGCGCAAGGTTTCCGCGCGGGCCTCAGCCGCTGCCAGATCGGTCTTCTCGCTCTCCTCCACCAACGGGCAGACCCAATAGGCCTGACGGTTCGACTCGAGGTGCCGTCCCAGCGCTTCAACGATGTCAGCCAACCGATCTTCAGACAGCACACGCGTTTCAATGGGCTGACGGCCGGGCGGCATTTCATCGATGCGGCTGACGTCCATCTCGCCGTAAATGGCGAGCGTCAGGGTGCGCGGAATTGGCGTGGCGGTCATCGCCAGCAAGTGCGGCGGTTGCTGCCCCTTGGCGGTCAGCAGCATGCGTTGGGCCACGCCGAAGCGGTGCTGTTCATCAACCACGACCAGCCCCAGATCGCGATAATTCACCGCTTCTTGAAAAATGGCATGGGTGCCAATCAGAATATCAATCGACCCATCCGCCAATCCCATCAGCGTCGCCTCGCGCGCCCGACCTTTGTCGCGCCCGGTGAGGATCGCGATGTTGACGGACAGGCCAGCGAGCAGGCTCCGCAGGCTGTCAAAATGCTGCCGCGCGAGAATTTCGGTTGGAGCAAGAAAAGCCCCTTGCGCGCCCGCCTCGACCGCCACGAGCAACGCCATTGCGGCGACCAGCGTCTTGCCTGAGCCGACATCGCCTTGCAGCAGGCGCAGCATCGGCTGCGCCTGGCGCAGGTCTCCTTGAATTTCGCCCATACAGCGCGATTGCGCGGCAGTCGGCGTGTAGGGCAACCGAAGCTGATCGCGCAGTCGCCCGTCGCCGATTAACGCCCTGCCCTTGCGCGCGCGTGACGAGGCCCGCACCAAACTCAGCGCGAGTTGATTTGCAAAAAGTTCGTCAAAGGCGAGCCTTGATCGAGCAAGCGCATCGGACGGGTCGGTATGAATCCGCAAGAGCGCCTCGCGCCATGCCGGCCAGCCGCGTTTTGCCAAAAGGCCGGGTTCGATCCACTCAGC
>JBBQAU010000327.1:0-1533 GCA_038316685.1 Sphingomonadales bacterium | reverse complement strand
GACGATCTTGCTGTTCAGCCCCTGCAATTCTGTTTCATCAAAGCGCGCGGGTGCGCGGCCGAAATGGGCAAAGTCAAACCGCTCGATCAGCGCTGCACGGTTAATCAACGGCTCAACCGGGTCGCTTGTCCCCAGCCGCGCGAGCAGGGCGACGATCGCCTCGGGCTCAATCCCCGAATCGCGAAATGTCTCAACGCCAATCGATCCCAGTCGCTTTGAGAGTTTGCCCTCCGTCCCCGTCAGCAGCGCGGCATGCGCGAATTGGGGCGGGCTGGCCCCCATCGCAGCGAACATTTGCAGTTGGAGCGCGGTGTTCGACACATGGTCCTCGCCGCGCACGACATGGCTGATGCCCAGATCAGCGTCGTCAATTGCGGACGGCAGCATATAGAGCCAGCTGCCATCGGCGCGACGGATGACGGGATCGCTCATCAGTTTGGCGTCAAAACGCTGCGGCCCCCGGATGAGATCGACCCATTCAATCGAGGCGTCATGATCGAGCTTGAAACGGTAATGCGGCTGGACCCCGACCGCGGCCAATTGCGCGCGCTCGGCATCGCTCAGCGCCAAAGCGGCGCGATCATAAACCGGCGGTAGCCCGCGTCCGGCAGCAATCTTGCGCTTGAGGTCAAGTTCCTGCGCTGTCTCATACGCTGGATAGACGCGGCCCGCCGACAGCAATGCATCAAACCGTGCCTCATACAGCGCAAAACGAGCAGATTGGCGCACCTCTGTGTCAGGGGCCAGCCCAAGCCAGTCGAGATCGGCGCGGATCGCCTCAACAAAGCGTTCCTCGCTGCGTTCGGCATCGGTATCGTCAATGCGCAGGATGAAGCGGCCGCCAAATTTGCGCGTCCAAAACCAGTTTTGCAGCGCGGGGCGGATATTGCCGACATGCAACATGCCGGTGGGCGAAGGGGCAAAGCGGGTGGTGACGGTCATGGCTTTGTTCTAAGCAGGCGCGGGCGGGGCGGCAATGCCCGCTTCCCGTTGACTTGTCCGCCGACTAAGGCTTTTGCAATTAGCCAGGGGGATCCTGATGAAATTGATGACCGGCAACTCAAACCTGCCACTCGCGCGCGATGTCGCCTCCTATCTTGAAATCAAGCTGACCGAGGCAAGCGTAAGGCGCTTTGCCGATGAGGAAGTGTTTGTCGAAATCCACGAGAATGTCCGCGGGGAGGATGTTTTTGTCCTGCAATCAACGGGCTATCCCGCGAACGACAATCTCATGGAATTGCTGATCTGCATCGATGCGTTGAAGCGTGCATCCGCGCGGCGGATTACCGCCGTCATCCCCTATTTCGGCTATGCCCGGCAGGATCGCAAACCGGGGCCGCGCACGCCGATTTCGGCCAAGCTTGTCGCCAATCTGATTACCGTGGCAGGGGCGGACCGGGTCTTGTCGATTGATCTGCACGCGGGGCAGATTCAGGGCTTTTTCGATATCCCGACCGATAATCTTTATGCCGCGCCGGTGATGTCGGCGGATATTGTCGCGCGCTTTGGCGGGCAAAATCTGATGGTCGTCTC
>JBBQAU010000326.1:0-1570 GCA_038316685.1 Sphingomonadales bacterium | reverse complement strand
TTTTGTTTCAGATCACGGGCGTCGTCTGCAAATGCCACCAAATGAATCCGGTGGCGCTTCGACAGATGCTTCAACAGGTTGAAGCTGCGAATTTTGTCACCGCGATCGGGCGGGAAGGGAATGCGATGGCTGAGAAAAAGAATGTCGCCCATCAACCCAGGCCACGGGAGATGAGCGGCCCCAGTATATTTGCCATCCCAAGCGGCAGCTTGCGCCAAGCGGCGACCTGCAGCCGAAATTTAGGGCTCATCGGGTTGATTTCGCGCGGCGGGTGCCCTTCGGCGGCGCGCTTTGCGTAGCTGAGCGGTAGCCCTTCAAAACCCCAATTCTTCTTGAACGCCGCTGGCCCCGTGCCGGCTTTTGAACGGCCAAAGTCAAACCGTCGCTCGCCGCGGGCGCGCGCATGTGACATCAGCGCAAGATACATCCGGTCATTGGCGCGCAAACTCCGCGCGGCCTCAATTCCTCCACCCCAATAGGGATATACCGTTCCGTTCATATAGAGACTGAGCACGCTGGACACCGCTTTTCCCTGATGCGAGACGGTAAGGATATCGGCCGATTCACCAAAGTGATGCAATACCGCCGCAAAGAGGTGGCGCGGAAACACTGGCGTGCCAAGATTGCGGACTGATTCAGCGTAAACACGGTAATGCAGTTCAAGGTCGCGTTGTTCCCGTCCGTGCGTCACTTCCAGATCAATCGCCAGCGATTTGCGCACTTCGGCGCGCTGCTTACGGGGGATGGCGGCAAGCTCGGAATCATCATCGGGTGCCAGATTCCGGGCAAAGCCAAGATAGGTTGTCGAATCGATGATCCAGTCAGACCCGGGGATCGGCCCGCCGCGAAGCTCCATTGTCGGGCAGCGCAATCGTGTCGCCAGCGCCCAACCGGCGTCTGCCAATGCCGTGATCGCGTGATGATCGTCTGCCAGAATACCCCCGCCAACGCCGAATCCACTCGAGACCAGCGCGCGACCGAACAATGGAGACCGAACCTCAGTCAGCGGCAATAATCCCGCGATCGATCCATCAGCGCGCTCCGCGACCAAACAATATGGGCGCTGGCCACAGCCCTTTGCCACTGCAAGGTTCCATGCCGAAAGATGGAAAGGGGTGGCATCGCGGTGGTCACGCACATAGGCGTCCAGTCGTGCCTGCTCGGTGCTGTCAGCAAAATCGGCTTCACGCAGGCCAAGCGGTGCCGCAAGCAAGGGATAGGTCACGACACGCGGCCCCGCTCGGTCGCGACGACCCCGTCAACCCGTCCCCAGGCATGCCGATTTATCAGTTGCCGCAGCTTTCCTTCCATCGCCCCCAGTCGACTGTAATGCCGCAATTTGGAGCGCAGCGGCGCGTTGGCGACGCGTGGCTGGCCCGGGTCCATATCCCAAGGATGGAAGTAAAAGACCGCTGGTCGCCCTGCCTGATTGTTCAACGCATTGATCGCCCGATGGGTAATCGCGCCTGGCAAAAGTCGGAAGAAGCCGCCACCCGTCGCTATCTTGCGGCCACCGACACTGGCAACCGACACAGGCAGTTCAAGCAGATCGGCGTCAGGCAAAGGGTTG
>JBBQAU010000325.1:0-1611 GCA_038316685.1 Sphingomonadales bacterium | reverse complement strand
CAATTGATCGTAAAGCGATAACGAGCCAATCGATGCCCGATCTGCCGCACCTGCTGCTTGTCGATGATGAGCGCTCCATCCGGGAGCCGCTGGCGCAATTCCTGCAAAAGCAGGGGTTCCGCGTGACACAAGCAGCAGATGCGGCAGCCGCACGGATGCGACTTGCGGCCTATGCGATTGATCTTGTGATTCTCGATATCATGATGCCGGGCGAGGACGGCCTGAGCCTTACCCGGCATATCCGCGAGACCAGCACTATCCCCGTTATATTGCTCACGGCCCGCAGCGAGGAGACAGACCGGATTGTCGGTCTTGAAATGGGCGCGGATGATTACGTCGTCAAACCCTTCTCCCCGCGTGAACTGGCGACACGGGCCAAGGTCGTTTTAAGACGTTCGGCGGGCGGCGATCCGCGTCAGCAACCGCCCGAGGCCGGTGCCTATGGCTTTGCCGGCTGGGTGTTTAAGACGGGCGAACGCGCGCTGGTGGACCGCACCGGCGTTTCGGTCGCGCTTTCAACCGGCGAATTTAAATTACTGCTCGTGCTGCTTCAGCGCCCCCGCCAGGTGCTGACGCGCGACCAGCTGCTTGATCTGACGCAAGGGCGCGAGGCCAATGCTTTTGATCGTGCCATCGACAACCAGGTCAGCCGTCTGCGCCGCAAGATCGAAGCTGACCCCAAAAACCCTGAGTTGATCAA
The DNA here is from genome assembly GCA_038316685.1 of Sphingomonadales bacterium. GTDB lineage: Bacteria > Pseudomonadota > Alphaproteobacteria > Sphingomonadales > Sphingomonadaceae > Sphingomonas. The sequence continues at coordinate 911 of JBBQAU010000325.1, read as the reverse complement.
GACCGTCTGGGGCGGCGGCTATACCCTGACGGCGGAAGTCACCAGACTATGATCCTTCGCCGTCTTTGGCCCAAAAGTCTGGCGGGGCAACTCGTGTTGCTCGTCGCAGTCGCGCTGTTTGTTGCACAGGCGATCAACCTGTCGTTGATGTTTGAGGGCCGCCGCCAGATGCGCATCCAGCAGATTATTGGCCCGACAGTCGCGCGGCTGGTCGATGCTGATGAGCATACCCGCGCAGGTCGGCTTTCGGATGGCTTTGGCGAACGGCGGTTCCGGGGCCGGGTTCGGCTGCTCAGCGCATCCCCGATTAGAAAAAACCCCAACCGCCAACGCGAAATCGAGACATTGCTGACGCAGGGGCTTGCCGAGGCAGGGCTGAAACCGCGCGTGATCATCGCAGATCTCGAACCGCTGAATGCCGTTGGTTCTGCGCTGTCCGGGGTCAATTTTCGGCGCGAAGCACGGCTCGCCCGGATTGGCGGAATATTGCACGTGGCGATTGAGCGTGCCGATGGGGACTGGCTCGTGCTGCGTATGCCACAATTTCGCGAGCCCCGCTGGCTCATCCTGCCGCTGATCGCCCAGACGCTCATTCTTTATATCTGCGTGTTGTTGCCCGTTTTGTGGGGCGCGCGTCGCATCGCGCGACCACTTAATGCGCTCGCGGTTGATGCACAAAGCTTTAATCCCGGGACGCTTACCCCGCCGCTACCCGAAGCCGGACCGCAGGATGTACGCGCGGTCACAACCGCCTTCAATGCGCTCAAGCTTCGCGTGACGGCAATGATTGATGAGAAGGACCGGATGCTGGGGGCGATCGGCCACGATCTGCGGACCCCGCTTGCCGCGCTGCGTGTCCGCGTCGAATCGGTCGATGACGAAACTGACCGTACCCGGATGATCGAAACCAT
>JBBQAU010000324.1:0-1627 GCA_038316685.1 Sphingomonadales bacterium | reverse complement strand
AAAGTCCGCGATGTGCGGGCCGATCGGAAACTGCGTGACGAACTTTGCGCCTTCGATCTGGCGATGTCTGATCCGCGACCACAGCCTGCGTTCGGCGTCGGTCATGGCGCGGCGCAGTTTTTTCGCGACGGGGGTCAGTCGCTTTTGAGCCATTCCCGGATCATACCGTCCACGGGTCAATCAGTTCCACCCCGATCCATTCGAAATCTCTGGTATTGCGCGTGGCAACGGGGATTGAGCGGGATTGCGCCTGGGCCGCGATCAGCATGTCGATCACTTGTGGTTCGCGCGCCTTCACTTCGGGGTGTGCCGCGATCCGGCCATAGCAATCCGCGTCCGCGTCCCCAAAGGGAAGCGTGTGGTGATAATAGCGGCTTCGCAGCCCCTCCAGCCACGACTGGAGAAACGGGCGCTTCCGCACTGCGCCTGGAAGCGCGATGCCATACTGGATTTCGGCAATCACGAGCGCGGACAGCGCAAGATCATCGTCATGCGCCTCCAGCCAAGCCAGCACGGCGGGGTCGCCCCGTGGCTTGGTCAATTCGCTCCAGACGTTGGTATCGACCAAAATCAAAAGTCGGGCGCTTCCAATTTGGTGCTCATCCGGGGCGGCAGATCAAGGCCGGTGCCATTGGCCAGCCGACGCAACTCAGCCATTGCGTCCTTGGCGGTCATGAAGCGGATTTCGGCGTGTTTGCGAGCGTCGGGCAAGTCGTCGTCCGCGCCATCCGCCGCCGCGATCAGGGCACGCACAACATCTTCCCCCGATCGTTGGTGATGAAATGCCGGGGCGGCTTCAGCGACATGGCTTGGGCGCGCATCACCGAAATCGGCCTCGATCACCAGGGTACGAAGATGTTCTTCCATCGACCTGCCATACGCCGCCGCCACCTGACGGAAACGATGCTTGGCCTCGTCGGGGATATTGCGGACGGTAAGCGTTGCCATCGGTCGCCTCCTTATGCAATCAATGTATTCAATGAAAGCATCGCCGTCAATGCCTAAACGCACCGACATCGCCTCCATCCTCATCATTGGCGCTGGTCCGATCGTTATCGGTCAGGCCTGTGAGTTTGATTATTCGGGCACGCAGGCAATCAAGGCGTTGAAGGAGGATGGCTATCGCATCATCCTCGTCAATTCGAACCCCGCGACGATCATGACCGATCCCGAGCTGGCGGACGCAACCTATATTGAACCGATCACGCCTGAGATTGTGCGCAAAATCATCATCAAGGAGCGCCCCGATGCGGTGCTGCCGACGATGGGTGGGCAGACCGCGCTGAACACCGCGCTGGCACTCTTTAACGACGGCACGCTCGCTGAATTCGGCGTCGAGATGATTGGCGCAGATGCAGTCGCCATCGACAAGGCGGAGGACAGGATGAAGTTCCGAGAGGCCATGACCAAGATCGGTCTCGAATCAGCGCGTTCGGGCATTGCCCATAATTTTGAGGAAGCACTGGCGATCCTTGAGCGCACCGGGCTGCCTTCTGTCATTCGCCCCTCGTTCACGATGGGCGGGACGGGCGGCGGCATTGCCTATAACCGCTCCGAGTTCGAGCAGATCGTGCGTGGCGGCCTTGACGCATCACCGACGACCGAGGTGCTGATCGAGGAATCGCTG
>JBBQAU010000323.1:0-1660 GCA_038316685.1 Sphingomonadales bacterium | reverse complement strand
AGGCGGGTCGTGCCGCTCGCCTGCGCAATCGTTTCGGCCATCATGCTCCCCTTCGGATTGTATCTTGTCGTAACGGCTGAAACAGCAATTGGTCGATCCGTTGATCGTCGATTGTGCGGAATTCTTCTAACCCGATCATCATCGCCTCATGCCCTGCGGCGGGCTGCGCGTAATAGCTGCCAAACACACGATCCCACCACGGCAGATTGAAGCCGAAATTGCTGTTGGTCTCGCGCGCGATAATCGAATGATGGACGCGGTGCATGTCGGGCGTGACGATCACCCAGCGCAGCACGCGGTCAAGCGCGTGCGGCAGTGCGACATTGCTGTGGTTGAACATCGCTGCGGCGTTCAGCACGACCTCGAAGATGAGCACCGCCAGCGGCGGCACACCGAGTGCCACGATCGCCGCAAACTTTAGGATGAGCGACAGCGTGATCTCGATCGGGTGAAAGCGCAGCGCGGTGGTCACGTCGATTTCGGGGTCGCTGTGATGCATCCGGTGGACGCGCCACAGCAGCGGCACGGCATGAAACGCGACGTGCTGTGCATAAATGAGCAGGTCGAGCGCCACCAGCGACACCAGGATTGTCAACCAGTCAGGCAGCGCAAGAATATTCAACAGGCCCCATCCTTGCACCTCGGCTGTTACCGCGACGCCAATCGCGGCCGCCGGAAACACCAGCCGGACCAGCAGCGTATCAAGCACCACGATCGCTAGATTGCCGCGCCAACGTTGCCAGCGTCCAATCGCCCCGCGCCGTCGCGGGGCGAGCACCTCGATGACCATCAAAGTTGCCAGTACGCCCAAAAAGCCGGTCAGCCGGATCAACTGTTCGGACACACCGAACGACAGGGCAAAGGGCAAAGGGGCGGTCACGCATTACGATATAAACGCTGACTGACCGGCCAACAACCGTGCGAATGGCAACTGATCTTGCCCTTTTTTGAAAACACGGTTTGCTATCTCGGCGTTGATGTCGAGGATGCCCTGACCTGGCAAAGGGCACCGATGCCTTATTATGCCATAGGGTTGCGCCCTAAATCCGCAGGGTCCCATTTCGACGCCGATCCACAGCCTTGCAGCACCGCAAACTCGCCGCCTGAGATTTTACCCCAAAACGAGGCCAACTCTCCGTTAATCCGCGCCCATCTTTGTGCCAGATGTTCTGACGACGGACAGACTGTGTCTTGTATCCCCGTTTTGCAGAACCCGGAACAGTGCAAGGGTATCTGTGTCTACCGTCAATCTTGGGTGCGAGCTGTCCGGTATTGAAGATCGATATTTCTATGAAAGTAAATCGCAACCCGTTGAAATTTCTCGATCAACTCTCAACTTTTTGATGTCGACGCGGCAGCACAAGCGATGGTCGTTTTTGTGTCAGACCGATCACCCAAGAAAGGCCATTGCCCTTCCAAGCCGTTCGAAAAGTTCGGTGATCTCGGCTTCTGTGATGATCAGCGGTGGACAAATGGCGAGCACGTCCCCGCCAACTGCACGCACGAACAGGCCCTCGGTTTGCGCTGCGCTCTGCAATCTTGCAGCATTTGCCGGCTCGCGCATTTCAAGTCCGCCGATCAGCCCTTGGCCGCGCGCCTCGCGGACACCGGGATGCTGGCCTGCCTGTTGCAACAGGCGCTGAAAGCCGGGCGCAACCCT
>JBBQAU010000322.1:0-1695 GCA_038316685.1 Sphingomonadales bacterium | reverse complement strand
TCTTGCAACAGAAGGGCCGGTGTGTCTTGCCGCGCGGCGTTGGTGCCTCGCGCACAAATTCCCCTTTACGACTGCGTATCATACCCAGTTTCCCGATTATATTTCGGCGCGCACGGGAATCGATCCCGGCTGGATTTGGCGCTATATTGAATGGTTCCACTGGCCGGCCGAAGCGGTATTGGCCTCGACGCCCTCAATCGCCAATACGTTGCGAACACATGGGCTGACGCGGATCAGGCACTGGGGCCGCGGTGTGGATTTGGCGACTTTCAGTCCCAAAGTCACGCCCAACCCGTTGATGCAAGCATTGCCCGGACCAGTGCAACTTTATGTCGGCCGGGTCGCGATTGAAAAGAATATCGAGGCGTTTCTCGCCAGCGGCCATCCCGGCACCAAGGTTGTGGTCGGCGATGGCCCAGCGCGCGCGATGCTGGCGGCGCGGCATCCCGAAGTGACATTTCTGGGTGCCCTGTTCGGGCATGATCTGGCGGCGGCCTACACAGCAGCAGATGTGTTTGTCTTCCCCAGCAAAACCGACACCTTTGGGCTGGTGATGATAGAGGCGCTGGCGAGTGGCGTTCCTGTGGCTGCCTATCCAGTCACCGGCCCGGTCGATGTGCTCAAACCCGACGTCGGGGTGATGGACGATGACTTGACGACAGCGATCCGCGAGGCGTTGTTGCTTGATCGCCGGACATGCGCGCATTACGGCGCGGGCTTTACCTGGGCGGCGAGTGCGCGGCAATTTCTTGATGCGCTGGTGCCGCTCAAGCCCGATCACGAAGTGCGCCGCGCCGCATAACGACGTTGGTGCCTGACCGCATCAAAACAGGCCTGGCACCTCGCGTTGTGGCACATTGGGCGCGGCTGGAGTCAGCAATTCGCGTGCCGGTGCAGCGACGTTGACGGACGCATTTTGACCCCGGTTGGTCCCAACCGGTGCGCTGCTGACGGGTGCAGGGTTGATGGGTGTGCACGCCCGCCCGGCAAGGAAATCGAGCGCCTGACGGGTTGAGGCTTCCTGCGGGTCACCAAGCTGGCGGGTGACGTCATCGGTCGCTTGGCAGCTTGCCCGAACTGTCCCGGCCAAGCCGTCAAAATACGCCCCCTGCCGATCCACATTTTGCCCAGCAAAAGCGGTAACGCGGAGCCGGTCGTCACAGGTTGCGCGATCTAGCCCGATCTGACCGACCGGTTTGCCGAAGGTGTTGGTGCCGATGAGCGCGGCACTTGTGCCGAGATAGGGAATGAAGGTGTTGATCACCGATTCGCTTGCCGACGCGCTGACGACCGTGCCAATAAACGCAATTCGGGTCGGAGCGATCGATTGCGGCTGGGTCACAAAAAACTTAGTGCTGTTTTCTGAAGATTTTGAGGTGCGAAACGTCGTAAAGCTCTGCACTTCGGATGTCGCGCGATTACGCCCCAGCAAATCTGATAGCAGTTCGGCAGTCGATACCAGCCCACCGCCATTATAGCGCAAATCGATGATGATATCGGTGATGCCCTGCGCCCGGAAATTGGTAAAGGCATCGCGTAGCGCTTGGTTCGCCGTCGAGATAAAGGTGCGCAGATTGATATAACCGACACTGCGTCCGCCATCGTTGATAATTTGCGCGCCATAGCGGGCGGAGACGGGGATCAGCGCAAAGTCTGCTTTAATAACATTGATGTCGCGCGTCACGCCCGCTGTCC
>JBBQAU010000321.1:0-1713 GCA_038316685.1 Sphingomonadales bacterium | reverse complement strand
GGCACGGCACCCGGCGCGGGCACTTCCAGCTTCGAGACGCCCGTGGCGGCAAAACCGCTCGCAACACTGCTCGCCAATGAGCGGTTGCCGATGAGCTTGTTTGAAGACCAGCTGTATATGCAGGCGACGATGTTCCAGCCGATCGGCGGGATGGACCAGGTGTCGGTCGGCATCGAACGCAATCTTAAGCGCCGCGCAATCCGTGGGGCGGAGGTGCAGCGAATCCGCCATGATGCCAACGGCGTGGAGATTGTCTTCCTCGACAAGGGCAGCGCTTCTGCACGGACGGTGAAGGCGGATTACTGCGTCTGCACGATACCCTTCCCCGTGCTCGCCAAGATCGACAGCAATTTTGCCACGCCCGTCGCAACCGCGATTGCCAGCGTGATTTACGATAATTCGAACAAGGTCGCGTTTGAGGCGCCGCGCTTTTGGGAGCGGGACCAAATCTATGGCGGCATCAGCTTTGTCGGCGGGGAAACCTCGCTGATCTGGTATCCCTCCTTTGGCCTGCACAGCGAACGCGGGATGATTCTTGGCTGTTACAGCTCGGGGCCGCCGGGGGTGAAATTTGGCAAGCGCCCGATTGCTGAACAGATCGATATGGCGCGCGCAATGATCGAGAAAACGCATCCCGGCCATGGCAAGGATTGCATTGATCCGCTCGTCGTCAACTGGATCAAGGTGCCCTATAGTTTGGGGCCATGGCCGTCATGGAACCCGCAACAAACGGGTCCTGGCGAAAAGCCAATCGACACGCCCGAATTCCGACTCCTCAACGAGCCCGATGGCCGGGTGTTCTTCGCCAGCGCCGCGCTGAGCCAGACACCGGGTTGGCAGGAGGGTGCCATCCAATCCGCGCATGTCGCTGTTGCAGGATTAGGACAGCAGATCGCAGAAAGAGCCGCCGTGTGATTGGGGTTTGACAATTTAAGTTGTGACGCAATAAATAAAAAAAATATAAATAAGAAAATCCCGCAGCGGAACTCCTGAGAATATAAAATGGGGGTTCATCATGACGAAGACAAAATATCTACAAGCGTTGATGCTTGGCGTGGCCAGCATTGCAGCGACGCCAGCCTATGCAGCTGAGAAAACAGCCGACACGACTGTTGCGAAATTCCTCGCCGACGATGAAGCTGCTGGCGAAGATGAAAAAGAAGTGGGCGATCAGATCATCGTCACCGGGACGCGGCGTAGTAACCGCACGGTTGGTGAAAGTGCAGTGCCGATTGACGTGTTCAACAGCGATGATCTGATCAAAGCGCAAAGCAGCCCTAATCTGCAATCGATCCTTAAAAACCTCGTCCCATCGTTTAACCAGCAGCGCAACTTGCTTGGTGATGCCTCCGCCTTCGTCCGTCCGCCGACGCTGCGAGGCCTGCCGGCCGACCAGGTTCTGGTGCTGATCAACGGTAAGCGGATGCATCGCTCCGCGCTCGTGCAGATCGCGGGCGGCGACTTGAACGCGGGTGCCCAGGGTGCTGATTTGGCGCAGATATCCTCCCCGGCGGTTGGCCGACTTGAAGTGCTTCGGGATGGTGCAGCCGCGCAATATGGTTCGGACGCCATTGCCGGCGTGATCAACCTTGGCCTGCGCCGTGATGATGAGGGTTTTGAAGTGGCGGCCCGTTATGGGCAAAGCTATCGCGGCGATGGTCAAGACACGCAGTTGACCGCTTTTTGGGCGACCAAGCTTGGCAAAGACGGCGG
>JBBQAU010000320.1:0-1717 GCA_038316685.1 Sphingomonadales bacterium | reverse complement strand
GGTTCCGGCCTCATCCGTCGCATCGGTCATGTAGGTTGAAAGCGGCCCCATATCCCCCAACCGGGTGCGCGTCTCACCAAGCTTTTCCTCGGATCGGCCGACGACCATCACGCTCGCGCCAAGTTCAAGAAATAACCGTGCCGTTGCCTCACCAATGCCGCCAGTGCCGCCGGTAATGATCGCTACCTTGCCGTCGAGCCGCATTCGGGCGGCACCTGAAACTGTCATGTTCTGCTCCTTGATTATCTTGACCCTGGTAGCGCGTCGGGCGTGGTGGCGAAACCGCCTGTTGATGGAACAAACCGAGCGTTCGTGCGCTTTACCTGCGCGGTTGCCGGATAGGGCAACCCTAATAGGAGGCTTTCGCCATGCTCTGGACCATTGTCGTACTTCTGCTGATCCTTTGGCTGCTCGGCTTCTCAATGCAGGTCGGCGGTGGATTGATCCACTTGCTGCTCGTCATCGCTCTGGTTGTGGTCGTATTCCGGTTGGTTACCGGTCAGCGCGTGGTGTAAGCTTCGGACGGCGTTTTTTTCAGCAAGGCGATGCGCAGGCATTCGCAAACGATTTCGTCCCGTTGGTTGAGCGCGCGGTGCTTGAACACGACCAGCCCCGCATCGGGGCGGGATTTGCTCTCGCGTAGCTCAACCACCTCGGTCTCTGCGCGTAGCGTGTCGCCGATGAAAACGGGCTTGGGCATGACGACCTTGTCATACCCGAGATTAGCAACGAGTGTGCCCAGCGTCGTATCCGCCACTGAAATACCGACCATCAGCCCAAACGTGTATATGCCGTTGACGACGACACGGCCAAACTCGGTGCCGCTGGCATATTCTGCATCAAGGTGCAGCGGCTGCGGATTGTGCGTCAGCGTGGTGATCAGGATATTGTCGGTCTCGGTGACGGTGCGGCGCAGACCATGCGTGACCGTCTCACCAACGCTCCATTCGTCATAAAATTTGCCGGGCATCATGGCTCCTTCGTCCGAGGCGGGAGGATTTAGCCCAATCCGCCCATGCTGCGGCCTGCCGTCATGCCGCCATCGGCGGGCAGCACTACGCCGCTGACATAGCGCGCATAGTCAGACGCAAGAAACAGGCAAACATCCGCGACGTCATCAACCGTTCCCATCCGGCCAAGTGGCACCGACGCCGCAGAGCGCGCCTTGGCCTCGGGCGTTGGGGCAAGCCGGTCCATGCCTTCGGTCCCCTCAATCGGGCCGGGCGAAACCGAGTTCACACGCACCCCCTCCCGCCCCCATTCGATCGCCAGCGTCCGCGTGATCATATCAACGCCGGCCTTGGCGGCGCAGACGTGGAGCTGGAAGGCGGTCGCGATCCAGGCTTGCGGGGCAGAAATGTTGATGATGCTCGCGCCCGGTTTTGTCAGATGCTCATAACTCGCGCGCATGACGTGGAAGGTGCCAAAAGTATCGATTTCCATGACGGAGCGAAAGCCATTGGGTGACAGGCCAGCAGCAGGGACAGGGAAATTGCCGGCTGCGCCTGATACCAGCACGTCAATCGTGCCGCGTTCGGAGCGGAAATGATCGACCGCTGCCTTCACATCATCATAGTTGCGGACATCAAGCGAATAGCCGAGTGCTTTTTTGTCGCCATGCAATACAGCGACTGCGGCGTTGACCTTATCCTGGCTGCGGCTCGCCACAGCAAGGTTCGCGCCGCACCGCGCAAATGCCTTGGCAATGCCTAGGTTA
>JBBQAU010000319.1:0-1751 GCA_038316685.1 Sphingomonadales bacterium | reverse complement strand
CCCCAAAGCTTGGGCGGCTCGCCCGAAATCTGCCTCATCAAGGCGATCAATTCCCGCGCATCGGCGACGCGCTGCGGCAACTCGACCCGCGCCAGAAAATCGTCAACGCTGGCTTCAGTCGCCTTGGTTTTATTCCCGGCCATCAACGCCTCCTTGCCGATCAGCGCCATCGATAATAGAGCGCGCGACTGTAAACTTCCCTCGCGATCCTTACCGCCCGGAGCATGCCCCAATGACGGACCAAGTCAACCGCGTCGTTCTTTCCTATTCGGGCGGGCTCGATACCAGCGTAATCCTGAAATGGTTGCAGCAGACCTATGGCTGTGAAGTCGTCACCTTCACCGCTGATCTCGGCCAGGGCGAGGAGCTTGAACCGGTCCGCAAAAAGGCGCTCGATGCCGGCGTCCGGCCCGAACATGTCTTTATCGATGATCTGCGCGAACAATTCGTCTGTGATTATGTCTTCCCGATGATGCGCGCCAATGCGCTGTATGAGGGGCTGTATCTGCTCGGCACGTCAATCGCCCGCCCGTTGATCGCCAAGCGCACGATTGAGATTGCCAGGATGGTCGGGGCCGATGCCGTCAGCCACGGCGCGACCGGCAAGGGCAATGATCAGGTGCGCTTTGAGCTCGGCTATTATGCGCTCGCCCCCGATATCAAAGTGATTGCACCGTGGCGCGAATGGGATTTGACGAGCCGGACGAAACTGATCGAGTTTGCTGAAAAACACCAGATCCAGGTTACCAAGGACAAGCGCGGCGAGGCACCGTTTTCAACCGATGCAAACATCCTGCACACCTCGTCTGAGGGCAAGGTGCTGGAAGATCCGTGGGAGGAGGTGCCCGATTACGTCTATTCGCGCACGGTTAACCCGGAGGATGCGCCCAACACGCCGCAGATCATCACGATAGATTTTGAAGGCGGCGATGGCGTTGCCGTAAATGGCGAGGCGATGTCGCCTGCGACCTTGCTTGCCAAGCTCAATGATCTGGGCCGTGCGCATGGCATTGGCCGGCTTGATCTCGTTGAGAACCGCTTTGTCGGCATGAAGTCGCGCGGCCTGTATGAAACGCCGGGTGGCACCATCTACCACCTTGCACACCGCGGCATTGAGCAGCTGACGCTTGACCGGGGGGCTGCGCATCTGAAGGATGAACTCGCGCCGCGTTATGCCGAACTGCTCTATAACGGCTTCTGGTTTTCGCCTGAGCGAGAGATGTTGCAGGCCGCGATTGACCATTCACAGCTCAAGGTGACGGGCACGGTCCGGCTGAAACTCTACAAGGGCAGCGTCTCCGTGGTTGGCCGCAAATCGCCCTATTCGCTCTATTCGGAAAAAGTCGTGACGTTTGAGGATGATCAGGGCGCCTATGATCAACGGGATGCGGCGGGATTTATCAAGCTTAACGCACTGCGGCTGCGGCTGCTGGGCCGGCGCGATCAGCCCTGATCCCCTAACCCGGCCTTAACCGCCCGCCCGCTAAACAGGCGCATGGGGTGGCAGGCTGATCGACGCGCGACTTGGGGCGATGGCGGCATTGCGCTGCTCATCGCTTGCATCCTTGCGCTTGCGGCATGCTGGCGGGACTGGGCGCAGCTGTCAGCGCTGCATTTGCCCGATACCGATGATGTCATGCGGCTCCAGCAGATCAGGGACTGGCTGGCGGGGCAGGCGTTTGATGATTTGAGCCAGCACCGGCTGGGGGTCGGGGGCCTCGCGATGCACTGGTCGCGCCTGCCTGATCTGG
>JBBQAU010000318.1:0-1780 GCA_038316685.1 Sphingomonadales bacterium | reverse complement strand
CGCCTCGATGGGACAGCGGACGCGGTAACAGCTCATATCGTTGTCGCGCATGGGTCTCCGCTCGTTGGCCGTGGCTATGACGAGGTCCGGACGCGAAGCGACGACTGCCTGGAAGTCGTTGCAATCGGCCCAAGGGCGGCGCGCGAAAAGCTGCCCCTGGTCCGCATGCGAATCCGCGCGGGCGACCAACTCTATTTGCGCGGGGCGCAGGCCGACATCGCCAAATTCACCCGCAGCGCACGTTTGCTGGAGATCGACCGGCTTGATCCGGTGCCTGTCGCCGCCCGCAAAGCAACGGTGATCCTGGCGATTTTTGGATGCGCAATCGCCAGCATCGTCATCGGCGGTCTGTCGCCCGCAATCGCCTTTGTTGCGGCAGCGGCATTGATGGCAGGGCTGCGGCTGTTACCGGCTGAGGAAGTCTATCGGTCAATCGACTGGACGGTCGTGGTCTTGCTGGCAGCGATGATTCCTGTCGGCCAGAGTTTCAACGATAGCGGCGCAGCGGCCATCGTAGCGCAGTGGCTCGGGCGAGGACTGGCAGAGATGCCATTGCCCGTTGTGCTCGCTGCCCTGTGTGCGGTGACGATGCTGCTGTCGATCTTCCTCAACAATGTCGCCACGGCGGTAATCATGGGGCCGCTGGCAATCGATGTTGCAGGGCTGCTTCAGATCAATCCGGACGCGGTATTACTGGCCGTCTTGATCGGCGCGTCATCGGATTTCCTGACCCCGATCGGGCATCAGAATAATATGCTGGTGATGGGACCCGGCGGCTATCGCTTCACCGACTATGCGCGGATGGGTGCCTTGCTGGTCGTCATCGTGGTGGCGACGACCGCGTTAACGCTCGGCTGGCTGTACGGTTGATGGCAAGCACAATCACCATCATGGCTAGGACGGTTCGAGGATAGCAAAGGGAGCTTTATGATCTCGTTCAGCCAGCCGTCGCCGGCGCAGATCGCCATGACCTGGGCCCGCGAGATCATCGGCACGGCGTCGAACGCGAAGCTGTCGAGCGTCTTTCCCGGTGGGAGCTTGGCCTCGCCGTGCGTTGGCGATCCGAACCGCCTCGAGCGCGGCATTGCGGGTCGCATTGCCCTCCATGACCGTCATGCCGCACGCCTCCGCTTGGCTTAAAGCTGCAGCATTTTCGTCGATCACGACGATCGTCGTTGGATCGGCACCGCGCCGGACGAGCCCGTTCGCCGCTTCCGACCCACTGGTGCCATAGCCAGCGAGTATGACATGGCTCTTAAAACGCTTTTGGATTCCGATCATTCGCCACTTCTCCCAAACTCGCTTCAGCAAGACATCATAGGCGGTGCCGGGAAAAATCACCCAAACGAACAATCGGATCGGTGTCACCACAAAGGTGTCGAACATCCGCGCCTGCTGTGTCACCGGCACGATGTCGCCATAACCGACCGTCGTCACGGTAATCATCGTAAAATATACGATATCGGCGAAGGTTACGGGCTCACCCGAATTCTGCCGCAAGCCGTCGCGATCGAACCAGTGAACAGCGACGGCGATGCTGATCAGGCCAAACGCCAGCAACGCACGCCACGACAGCGCGAGCCATGCGGGCGTGCGGCTCTGCCGACGCAAATGGTAGTGCCTGGGGTCGATGTCCGGATTGCGCATTCTGCCGTCATGGCCCTCTGCTGCCTTGGACGGCGAAACCGATGAACGCTCAGGTGTTCGCAGTGGATGCCTGCGTATTCTGTTTCGGTGCCTCAAACGTTGCCCAGTCGCCTTCGCTGCCAGGTCGCGGCGG
>JBBQAU010000317.1:0-1806 GCA_038316685.1 Sphingomonadales bacterium | reverse complement strand
CTTATCGTGGAAATTGGCGATTGGGTGATCGATACCGTTGCCGATACGATTTCGCGCTGGGGCAAGATGGGCATTGAGCAACGGCTGGCTATTAACATCTCGGCTCGCCAGCTTGATCATGCGGGCTTTTTTCGTCGCCTGCGCGAGGTTATGGAAGCGGCCAAAGCACCTGTCCGTTTGCTTGAGCTTGAGATTACCGAAACCTTGGCGATGCGTTGTAGTGAAGACGCCGTGGAAGCAATCGCCGCGCTGCGGGCCGATGGTGCGACGATTGCGATTGATGATTTCGGGACGGGTTATTCAAATCTTGCCCGGCTTCGCGATCTGCCGATTGACCGCATCAAGCTTGATCGCAGTCTGATCGAGCATGTTGCCACCAAGCCTGCGGCACGCACGATTGTGCAGGCGGTGATTGAGCTCATTCACGGTCTGGGGTGCGAGGCGGTGGCAGAGGGGATCGAGACCCAGGCCCAGATCGACGTACTGCGCGTCATCGGGTGCGATGTCCTGCAGGGCTATGCAATTGCCAAACCGATGGATGAAGATGCCTTTATCCGCTGGTCAGGCCATAATCAGGCCGAAAGGCTAACTGGTTGAAAATGCGGCCGAGAATGTCTGCGTAAATATCGCGCAAAATTGACAAATCGACGATACTCACCGCCTCATCGAGCTTGTGCATCGTTGCGTTGACGAGGCCAAATTCGACCACAGGACACAGCGTTGACAAGAACCGTGCATCGGATGTTCCGCCCGTGGTGGACAGTTCGGGCCGCATTCCGATCCGTTGCTCAATCGCATCACTGATCAGTGTCGAAAAAGCGCCGGGTAGTGTGAGGAAGGCCTCGCCCGAAATCCGCGCAATGACGGTGGTTTGCGGGGCATGTGCCGAGGCAATGCTTTTGATGCGTTTGACCAGATCAGCGCCAGTATGAAGATCGTTGAAGCGGATGCTTAACCGTGCACTGGCTTTGGCGGGGATGACATTTGTGGCTGGATTACCAACGGTTAGGTCAGTCACCTCAATGTTGGAGGCCTGAAACCAGTCGGTCCCGTCGTCGAGCACGATCGCGTCAATCTCGGCCAGGATCGCAATAAGTTTTGGGATCGGGTTGTCGGCCAGATGCGGATAGGCGACATGACCCTGCTTTCCGCTGACGTCGATCCAGATATTGACCGAACCGCGCCTGCCGATCTTGATCATGTCTCCAGTTCGGTTGACAGAGGTCGGCTCACCCACAAGACAGAAATCAGGTTTCAGCCCGCGTGCTGCCATCCGCTCAATCAGCGCGCGGGTGCCGTAAACGGCGGGGCCTTCCTCGTCGCCCGTGATGATCAGGCTCACCGTGCCCGCCTCCACTGGCACGCGGGCAACTGCTGCCACGAAGGCAGCGATCGCGCCCTTCATATCGACCGCCCCGCGCCCATAGAGCAGCCCCGCGCGTTCTATAGGGACAAAGGGATCACCGTCCCAGCCTGTGCCGGGGGGCACGACGTCGAGGTGCCCGGCAAAGGCGAAATTCGTCCCGCCATCGCCGCGCACCGCAAGCAGATTTTCAACTGGGCCATCAGGAGCGTCGCCGACGACAAATCGCTCAACTGCAAAGCCAAGCGGGAGGAGGGCGGCCTCAAGCACAGCGAACACTGCACCATGCGCCGGAGTGACGCTGTCACACGCGATCAGGGCCTTGGCGAGCGCGAGGGCATCGGGCAAATTGGTATCACTTTCCATGGAGGTGACATTGCCCAAGCTCAATCTGGATACAATCCCCCAGTCGAACGCAACGGGCTATCCCGCGCCCTTTGATG
>JBBQAU010000316.1:0-1889 GCA_038316685.1 Sphingomonadales bacterium | reverse complement strand
CCGTTCCCATCAGGCGCGATTACGCTGGTCCTCGTTTTCACTCAGCAGCGCATCGAGCCGCTTGCGCAACGTCTCAACTTCACAGCGCAGCAATTCCACCTTTTGCGTCTCGGGATCAAATTGCTCGCTGCACGGTGTGCCATAAGGGACGAAACTTTTATTGCTACGACCGCCTTCGACCATCGTCGCGCGGGCCGGAATGCCGACCATTACCGCTCCGGGCACTACATCTCGCGTGACGACCGCATTGGCCCCGATCCGGGCACCCGCACCAACCGTGATCGGCCCGAGCACTTGCGCACCTGAACCAACGATAACGCCGTCAAGCAAGGTTGGATGGCGCTTGCCCGCCAAGCCATTGTCGGGACTGGTCCCGCCGAGTGTGACACATTGGTAGATAGTCACATTGTCACCAATCTCCACCGTTTCACCGATCACCGAAAAACCATGATCGATGAATAAGTTACGGCCAATTTTGGCACCCGGATGAATGTCGATCGCCGTTAAAAAGCGCGACAAATGGTTCACGAAGCGCGCGAAGAAAAACAGTTCGGCCCGGTAAAGCGAATGCGCGACCCGGTGCATCGCCAAGGCAAGCACCCCGGGGTATAACAAAATCTCCCAACGTGATCGCGGGGCAGGATCACGCTGCTTGATCGAATCGAGATAGGCGATCAAACGATCGAACATTGGCCACATCTCCAAATTTGTACAGTCGCCTATCTAGGCGCTCGCATCAACAAATTCCATAACCGCTTCATCGCCAACTTCGTCGTCTGAAATCCTATCTATCTTGTCGGCTATTATCAGGCCGCATAGGCCATGACAGGAAAGGGGCACCGGCGCGCAATGTTTGATCTGACGAGCTTTGATTTTTCAGCGCTTTTGCCCTTCATCGCGGTCGGCTTTGCCGCACAGATGATTGATGGCGCGCTGGGCATGGCATTTGGCGTCGTCAACAGCACCCTGCTGGTCAGCTTTCTCGGCGTCTCGCCCGCGCTTGCCTCAGCCAGTGTTCACGCGGTCGAGACGTTCACCACCGCTGCATCGGGGATCAGTCATGTCCTCCACCGCAATGTCGATTGGCGGTTGTTTCGGCGGTTGGTGATCCCCGGCATGATTGGCGGCGCGATCGGCGCGTATGTGCTGAGCAATATCGACGGCTCCGTCGCCAAGCCGCTGGTAATGGCCTATCTTGCGATCATTGGCCTTTATCTGCTTTATCGTGCCTGGCATGGCATTGGTGAACCGCGACAGCCGCGTATTATCGAGCCACTTGGGCTGATCGGCGGCTTTCTCGATGCAGTCGGCGGCGGAGGCTGGGGACCGGTTGTCACCTCCAATCTGCTCGTGCAGGGGGCCAACCCACGCAGTACGATCGGTACGGTCAATACGTCAGAGTTTTTCCTGACAGCCACCATATCGGCAACCTTTATTGCCACGATGGGCTTTGCCGCTTTCACGATCGCCAGCCTGGGCATCTTGATCGGCGGGCTGACCGCAGCCCCCTTCGGCGCGATCCTGGCCAAGCGCATCCCGGCCCGCCAGCTCATGGCGCTGGTCGGCGGGCTGCTGACCCTGACGAGCAGCTACACGATCTGGAAGGCGCTCGCCTGATTTCCGACCGCCGAATGCTGTCTCAGTTCAGCGCGGCATGAATCGTCGCCAACGCCTTCATAACAGAGGCGATGCGCACCGCATTCTGGATGCTCTCCGCTGTCACTCCGGCCTTTTTTAGGATATGCTCGTGGCTGTCGATACACATTCCGCAGCCGTTCATCGCCGACACCGCAAGGCTGAACAGCTCAAAATCTAGCTTGTCGATGCCCGGTGCGCCTATCACATTCATGCGCAGCTTGGCTGGCATCCGGCGATATTCGTCGTTCCCG
>JBBQAU010000315.1:0-1930 GCA_038316685.1 Sphingomonadales bacterium | reverse complement strand
CGCGACCGGCAGGCGGGCGCGTTGTTCGTCGATCCAGGGCCGGTGCTCTTCCGCCCAGCGCAGCGCCGGGGCGACGGGTGCGCGCAGCGACAGCGTCAACCGCACCTCGCCGCTTACCGGATCGACGCTCAGCTTGGCCCGCCGCGCGCGCGGATGGCGCACGATGATGATGCCGCTGTTCACAGCTCCCGATCGATCAGATGGTGCTCAAGCTCCCCTGCATCATCTTCTGATACCGTCCATCCCCGCACTGACATGCCGGCCCGGTGGATTGAGTCGCGATCACCGCTGTTCAGATAATGCCATTCGGGTAATGGCTTGCCATCTGCTCTCAGCCGGTAAGCGCAGCTGCCAGGTAGCCAATCAATCGTCTTGAGCTTGGCAGGCGTCAGCCGGACACATTCGGGGATAAAGGCGTGACGGTGCTTGTAATCGGAACATTGCGCGGTCGTCCGATCAAGCAGGCGACACGACACGTTGGTCGGCATCAGTTCGCCGGTTTCTTCATCCTCAAGCTTGTGGAGGCAGCATTTGCCGCAGCCGTCGCACAGCGCCTCCCACTGGCCGCGATCAAGCTTGTCGAGCGGCGTGTCCTCCCAAAATCGACCGCTCATCGTGCCCAACGCCTGATTTCTGCGGCGATCATCTCAGGACTGCCCTCCTGGCTCAACAGCGCAAGCGGCTTGCCTTCCGGATCAAACAAATATGCTTGGCGCGAATGATCAACGACATAGCCGCCGTCGGCGCGTACTGGCCCCTTTTGATAGAAGATGGCAAACGCGCGGGCGACCGCGGCAATCTCAACGGGCGAACCCGTCAGCCCGACCATGCGGGGGTGAAAGGCGCGGACAAACTGTTTGAGCACAGAAGGCGTATCGCGTTCGGGATCGACTGTAATGAAGATCGGCACAACGCGCCGCGCAAGGCCCGGGTCGATCTTTTCAAGAGCACGCATTCCCATCGCCAGTTTTTGCACGTCAACCGGGCACACATCTGGACAAAAGGTGTAGCCGAAATAAACAATCCGATAGTGCCCGGCAAATTGGCTGTCGCTTGTTCGCTTGCCGTCCTGATCGATCAGCGCAAAGCGCCCGCCGATCCTGGCCCCCGCCAAAGGCGCTTGATTGAGCTCGGCGGATGTCGGTGCCCCGCCTGTCGGTGAACAGGCGACAGTCAGCAAGGCCAGCATAAAATATGGCGCGGCGCGGCAAATCTCGTTCATGACAAAGCCAGCCATGATCGGTTATGCATTGCCACACAAGCCTGACGCGGGCATTTGGATCGCGCAGCAACAACATTGGGGTAAAGTGGACGGTCATGAAGCTTCAAACGATCCCTCTGCTGCTCGCGCTATTGTCCTTATCAGTCGTCAATGTTCCGGCATCGGCCCAGCTTGGTCAGTCAAACGGGTATAAATTCCTGCAGGCAATCCGCGATGGCAAGGGCGATGAGGTCACAAAGCTGTTGAACGAGCCGGGAACGACGGTGATCAACACCAAGGATTATTCAAGCGGCGAAACCGCGCTGCACATTGTCGCGAAGCGCGGCGATCCTGTCTATACCCGGTTCTTGCTTCAGCGTGGTGCGAATCCAAATATTCGCGATGTCAAAGGCAATACGCCGTTGCTTGTCGCGGTATCGGCGGGGGCCGAGCCGCTGGTTTCGATTTTTATCGTCGCCAAGGCGAATGCGAACATCCCCAATCAGGCAGGCGAGACGCCGTTGATCCGTGCGGTCCAGCGCCGGGACATCGCGATGGTGCGCGAATTGCTGGCGGCTGGCGCAGACCCTGATCAGGCTGATTCACTCGCCGGTATGTCAGCGCGGGATTATGCCCAGCAGGATACCCGGACACCCGCGATTGCCAAATTAATCGCCGAGACCCCCAAACGGGACCGGCGCGCGGTTGCCGGACCAACGCTTTAGCCCC
>JBBQAU010000314.1:0-1932 GCA_038316685.1 Sphingomonadales bacterium | reverse complement strand
GCGCCGTCACATGCGTCCCCCCGCACAGCTCCACCGAATAGGCGGCGTCGTCGAGCTGCCCCATCGCGAGCACTCGAACTTCATCACCATATTTCTCGCCAAACAGCGCCATCGCGCCTGCCGCAATGGCATCATCAGCCGTCATCAACCGCGTCGAAACACTGGCATTACCCCGAATTTGCCGGTTTACCTCCGCCTCAACCGCAACAATATCCTCAGACGACAACGCGGCGGGGTGCGAAAAGTCAAAGCGCAGACGGTCCTGTGCGACCAGACTGCCCTTCTGCGTCACATGACCGCCCAGCCGTCGTCGCAAGGCGGCATGCAGTAAATGCGTCGCTGAATGGTTGGCGCGGATGCGATCGCGTCGATCAGCATCAATTACCAGCCGGACGGTATCACCGACAGCAACCAGCCCCGCATCGACGATAGCGGCGTGGGCATGCAGCCGACCCAGCGCCTTGCTCGTATCGGCCACGCTCACCAGCAGCCCTGCGTCCCCACTGATGCGCCCGGCATCACCCATCTGGCCGCCGCTTTCGGCATAAAACGGCGTTTGGTTGGTCAGGATCAATACTGAGTCACCCGTCGCTGCACTGGGAACGCGAGCACCATCGCGAACAATTGCGATCACTTGCCCTTCGCCTTCCTCGGCATTGTAGCCAGTGAATTCGGTGCCGCCAAACTCCTCGGCGATGTCAAACCAGACATCGTCGGAGGCGCGTTCGCCCGATCCCTTCCAGGCGGCGCGAGCCGCCCGTTTCTGTTCGGCCATCGCCACGTCAAACCCGGCATGATCGACACCAAATTGTTGCGCGCGCAAAGCGTCCTCGGTCAAATCGAACGGGAAACCATAAGTATCATAAAGCTTGAACGCGGTTTCCCCGGGCAGGACGTCGCCGGGCTTCATCCCCACTATCGCTTCGTCAAGCAGCTTTAGCCCCTTGTCGAGCGTCTGGCGGAAACGCGATTCTTCCTGATGCAGCGTGGCCTCAATCAGCGGCTGGGCACGCAGGAGTTCGGGATAAGCCGCGCCCATTTCCGCGACCAGCGCTGGAACCAGCCGGTGCATCAACGGATCCTTCGCGCCAAGAATATGCGCGTGTCGCATCGCCCGCCGCATAATTCGCCGCAGCACATAGCCGCGCCCTTCATTGGCCGGCAGCACCCCATCCGCCACCAAAAACCCGGACGTGCGGAGGTGATCAGCGATCACGCGGTGACTGGCGGTATTGGCGCCGTCCGTCGCGGTGCCGCTGAACGAGCCTGACGCCGCGATCAGTGCTTTGAAGGTGTCGGTGTCATAATTGTCATGGACGCCCTGCATAACCGCGGCGACGCGTTCGATCCCCATGCCTGTGTCGATCGAGGGCCTCGGCAGCGCAGTCCGAGTGCCATCTGCCGCCTGCTCGAACTGCATAAACACAAGGTTCCAGATTTCAACGAAGCGGTCGCCGTCCTGATCCGGGCTGCCTGGCGGGCCGCCTGGAATATGATCGCCATGGTCATAGAATATCTCCGAGCACGGTCCACATGGTCCGGTATCACCCATCGACCAGAAATTATCACTGGTGGCGATGCGGATAATCCGGCTTTCGGGCAGGCCCGCAATCTTGCGCCAAAGGTCAAACGCCTCGTCATCGGTGTGATAGACCGTGACGGTCAGCCGGTCCGGATTGATCCCCCATTCGCGAGTGATCAGATTCCAGGCGAGCGAGATTGCGCGTTCCTTGAAATAATTGCCGAACGAAAAATTACCCAGCATTTCAAAGAATGTGTGGTGCCGGGCGGTATAGCCAACGTTGTCCAGATCATTGTGCTTGCCGCCCGCGCGCACGCATTTCTGGCTCGACACCGCCGTGACGTAAGGGCGCTTCTCAAGCCCTGTAAAGACGTTCTTGAACGGCACCATGCCAGCATTGACGAACATCA
>JBBQAU010000313.1:0-1937 GCA_038316685.1 Sphingomonadales bacterium | reverse complement strand
CATGGCGCTGAAACGGGTGTGGGCATCCGCAGGCAAGCAGGATAAAGCGCTGACCATGAATCAATTCGACCTCACCGACGATCAACGCGAAATCCAGGATCTGGCGCGCAAATTCACCGCAGACCGGATTACGCCTTTTGCTGGCGAATGGGACGAAAAGCATATCTTCCCACGCGAAACGATCAAGGCGGCAGCGCAGCTTGGCTTTGCGGCGATCTATGTTTCGGAGGAATCAGGTGGCATCAATCTGGGGCGGCTTGAGGCGGCGCTGATCATGGAGGCGATGGCGTATGGCTGTCCGTCAACCTCGGCCTTTATCAGCATTCACAATATGGCCGCCTGGATGATCGACCGCTTTGGTGGCGCAGACGTGAAGGCAAAGTATCTGCCGGCACTCGTCACGATGGATCAGATCGCCAGCTATTGCCTGACCGAACCCGGCTCTGGATCCGATGCGGTCGCGCTCAAGACCCGCGCGGTGCGCGATGGCGATCATTATGTTGTAACCGGGACCAAGCAGTTCATCTCAGGCGCAGGCGAGAATGACGTTTATGTAACGATGGTGCGCACGGGCGAGGATGGCCCAAAGGGCATATCCTGTCTCGTCATTGAAAAGGACATGGTGGGTGTGTCGTTCGGTGCGAATGAGCGCAAGCTTGGCTGGCACTCGCAGCCGACCCGGCAAGTGATTTTGGAGGAAGTCCGCGTGCCCGTTGCTAACCGCGTTGGCAGCGAGGGTGAAGGGTTCCGGATTGCGATGATGGGGCTCGACGGCGGGCGGCTGAATATCGGTGCGTGTTCGCTTGGTGGCGCACAGCGCTGTATCGATGAGGCGATTGCTTATACCCGTGATCGCAAGCAATTTGGCACCGCGATCAGCGACTTTCAGAACACGCAGTTCATGCTGGCGGATATGGCAACCGAGCTGGAGGCCGCGCGTGCGTTGCTGTATTTGGCCGCCGCGAAAGTCACCGCAAACGCGCCCGACAAGACCAAATTTGCAGCCATGGCCAAGCGGCTGGCGACTGATACGGGGTCGTCGGTGGTTGATCGCGCGTTGCAGCTGCATGGCGGCTATGGCTATTTGATGGATTATCCCATCGAGCGTTTCTGGCGCGACCTGCGCGTCCATTCGATCCTTGAAGGCACCAATCAGGTGATGCGGATGATCGTCGGGCGGGAATTGACTCGGCAGTGACTGATGCCACGAACGGTTTGGGATTTTGGGCATGACTGAAGACGTTTTGACATTCGTTGACGGTCGCGTCGGGCGCATTCGGCTCAACCGCCCGAAGGCGATCCATGCGCTCAATCAGGCGATGTGCGAGGCGATTTTGGGCGCGCTCACGGCCTTTGAGCAGGATGATGCTGTGGACGCGGTGCTGTTTGATCACGCCGAGGGTCGCGGTTTTTGCGCAGGCGGCGACATCCGGATGCTGGCGGAAAGCGGGCAGGGTGACGGCAGCGCGGCGCGCGCGTTTTTTGATGCCGAATATCGGATGAACCACCGGCTGTTCACCTATCCCAAGCCGACGATTGCGATGATGGATGGCATAACGATGGGCGGCGGCGTCGGCATAGCGCTGCCGTGCCGCTATCGTGTAGCGACCGAGAATACCCGGTTCGCGATGCCAGAGACCGGGATCGGCCTCTTCCCGGACGTTGGCGGAGGCTGGTATCTGCCGCGCTTGCCGGGGCAAGTGGGCAAGTATCTGGCGTTGACGGGTGCGCGGCTTGAAGGCGCAGATTGCCTCGCGCTGGGGCTTGCAACGCACTACGTCGCGTCGGATGCGGTTTCGGCGATTGTGTCGGCCTTGGTGGCGGATCCGTCGGATATCTTCGCGACGATCAAGACGGCTGGTGTTGGCGCACCGATTGCCCGCATCGTCGAACAGCGGACCTATATCGACCGGTTGTTTGCGGCCGACACGGTGGAG
>JBBQAU010000312.1:0-1963 GCA_038316685.1 Sphingomonadales bacterium | reverse complement strand
GCGCAACAATCGCTGACCGGGCAGCGCCAGCATTCGGGCGTCCGTGCCTTGCAGATATACCGTCCGTGCAGGATTAACCAGTGATGTGCGTGCAGCCGAAAGGGCTGTGGCGTCGCTTTGTCGAGTTTCAGCTCAACCGCGAGCGGGGTTTTGCCCGGTGCAAGCCCGGTGCGGTTGCAGACGCGGAAGAGGTGCGTGTCGACCGCGAAAGTCTCTGCCCCGAAAGCCACATTCATCACGACATTGGCGGTCTTGCGGCCAACGCCGGGCAATTTTTCCAGCGCGTCACGGTTTGCGGGCACTGTGCTGCCATGGTCGTTGATCAGCGCTTGGGAGAGCGCGATGACGTTCTTCGCCTTGGTGTTGAACAGGCCAATCGTCTTGATATGCTGCTTCAGCACTGCCTCGCCCAGCGTCACCATTTGCTCGGGCGTCATAACGGTCGCAAACAGCGCGCGTGTTGCTTTGTTGACGCCGATATCGGTTGCCTGCGCCGACAGCACGACCGCGACGAGCAGTTGATAGACATTGCCCGATCTGAGTTCGGTTTCGGGATGCGGATTGTCGGCGGCGAGCCGCGCGTAAAAATCAACCACCACCGTTTTCTTCAAAGCCCGAGCACCTCGGCCATCGAATATTGTCCAGCGGGCTTTCCTGCTAGCCAAAGCGCGGCCTTGATCGCTCCCTGCGCGAACATGCCGCGATCCTCGGCGCGATGACCCAGCTCGATCCGCTCGCCATTGCCAGCAAAGATCACCTGATGGTCGCCAGCCACGCTGCCGCCGCGCAGGCTCGCGAGACCAATCGTGCCTTCAGCGCGGTCGCCGCTCAGGCCGGTCCGGCCAATGACGCTGACATCGTTGAGCAAATCACCCCGCCCGTTTGCCGCAGCCTCGGCGAGCAACAACGCGGTCCCGGACGGCGAGTCCACCTTGGCGCGGTGATGCATTTCGACAATCTCAATGTCCCAATCAGTTCCCAGTCGGCTCGCCGCTTCGCGCACCAATCGGGCGAGCAGCGTGACGCCAAGCGATGTATTTCCGGTCTGCAGGACAGCGATGGTTCGCGCGGCTTCCCGGATCATCTCATGGTGATCCTGCCGGAAACCAGTGGTGCCAACCAGGATCGGCGTACCGGCGGCGCGGGCGGCGGCGAGATTGCTGGCGAGCGCTGCGGGCACTGTAAAATCCACCAGCACATCGGCGGCGTGCGCCAAGGCGAGCGGATCGCCAGCGGAATCAATCCCACCCGCCAGCACCGCGCCATATTCTGGCATTAGCGCCGCGATAGCTTGCCCCATCCGGCCCGCGCTCCCGAAAATACCAATTGCCGTCACGGGCTGCTCCATAATTTGGGGCATGGAAAAGCTTTGCGATCCCGCCCTGATACGACGACATCTCCCATGCCAGACCTGCCTCTAAAGGGACAGGGCTTGGGTTGCGATTCTGCTACTATGCAGCTGCTGAATCGGTAAATTGCCTGCGACGTGCCAAAGCCGTGCGCAAGGGGAGAGCGATATCATGAACCAAATAGAAGCAGCGCTGCGGCGCATCGTTACCGGCGATGATGCGCGCGGGCAATCCTGCA
The DNA here is from genome assembly GCA_038316685.1 of Sphingomonadales bacterium. Lineage (GTDB taxonomy): Bacteria > Pseudomonadota > Alphaproteobacteria > Sphingomonadales > Sphingomonadaceae > Sphingomonas. The sequence continues at coordinate 376 of JBBQAU010000312.1, read as the reverse complement.
TCATCGTCGATGGTGGCCCCTCCGCAATCGCGGGCAGCATCGATGCCGGCGGCTTGTTCGAAATATGGGAAGATGCCGCGACCGGACCGCTGACGCCCGGTGACCATAGCGATCTCGGCACAACCAGGCCGGTGCTCGGGCCGCGCAAGGGCAACGTCCAGGTGCGGTGGTTCATCGTCAATCCGCTACCAGCAGGGGTGCCCAAACCGCAACTCGACGCAATCGTGCGAACGGCGTTTGCCGCGTTTGACGGTGATCGCCATATGATCGACCAGAGCCGCCACCCCAGCATGCACGAAACCCATTCGATTGACATCATCTGCCTGTTGCAGGGGGAGGTGAGCCTGATTCTGGAAGACGGGGAGACGCGGCTGAA
>JBBQAU010000311.1:0-1966 GCA_038316685.1 Sphingomonadales bacterium | reverse complement strand
GGCCGGGAATAAAACCAAGGCGACTGAAGCCAGCGTTGACGATTTTCTGGCGCGGGTCGAGTTGCCGCAGCGCGTCGCCGATGCGCGGGAATTGATCGCCTTGATGAGGCAGATTTCGGGCGAGCCGCCCAAGCTTTGGGGACCATCGATCATCGGCTTCGGCACCCGCCATTACGTTTACGAAAGCGGCCGAGAGGGCGACACACCCCGTGTCTCCTTCTCCCCGCGAAAGGCCGAACTGGTGCTGTATGTGGGCGCGAGCAACCCCGATTTGGCGTTGCTGTTGCCGGGGCTGGGCAAGCACAAGATGGGCAAGGGGTGCCTTCACGTGAAGAAGCTGAGCGATGTGGATGCGGGGGTGTTGGAGGCGGTGGTGCGCGCGGCTTGGGAGCGGCAGGAGTGAGGTGCGGGTTTGCCCGCAGACCACCCTTTAGCCTGTAGCGATTGGCGTCAGCGTATCTTATCCCAAAGAAGATGATTGTTAGTTGACACGAGATGCTCGATTCTTGGTTTTGGGGGGAATCAACGGGGACTTGCGGTGGCTCACCTCACCCCCGTAACACCCGCTCCGCTTCCCCTATGTAATCCCGCGTCAGCGGCAGCGCGTGGCGGCTTTTGGCGAATTGCACCTGGTAGTTCACCAGCCCGCCATATTTAAACGCACATAACGCGCCAGCCAGATAGAATTGCCACATCCGGAAGAATCGTTCGTCATAGAGCGCTATAATCTGCGCGCGCGCGGCCACGGTGCGGTCGTACCAGGCTTGTAGAGTATAGGCGTAATGGACGCGCAGCACCTCGACATCAGTCAGGTAGAAACGCAGGCCCTCATTGGCACGCACAATTTCTGACAGAGCGGGGTTATAGCCGCCGGGGAAGATATATTTGACGGTCCATTTGTCGGTGACGGAAGGCGGCCCCGCGCGGCCGATTGTGTGGAGCAGCATTACGCCGTCATCGCTCAACAAATCACGACATTTGCGAAAGAACGTGCGGTAATGCGCCGTGCCGACATGTTCAAACATGCCAACCGACACGATCCGGTCGAACTTGCCCGTCACATGGCGGTAATCGATCAGTTCAAACTTCACCTTATCGGCAACACCGGTCGCCTCAGCGCGCGCGCGCGCGACCTTGAGCTGTTCCTCGGACAGGGTGACACCCAGCACCTCGGCACCCGTTTTCTCATGCAGATACAGCGCCATCCCGCCCCAGCCGCAGCCAATATCGAGCACCGTCTTGCCCGGCGTAAGTGCGAGTTTGGCGGCAATATGCGCCTTCTTATCGGCCTGTGCCTGTTCAAGACTGTTGTCAGGATCAGTGAAATAGGCGCAGCTGTATTGCCGGTCAGCATCAAGAAAGAGATCATAGAGCCGGTCGCTCAGATCATAATGACGCGCGACATTGCGTTTCGCCCGTCGCGCCATGTTAATTCGACCAATCCGGTGCGTGATCGCCTGAAGGGCGCGGGTGGGGGCAGAGGCGGCGAGCGCATTGGCACCGTCTTCCCATAAATCATTCGCAGTCATCAGCGTGACGAAGCTGAGCACATTGCCGTCATCGACGACGAACCTGCCGTTCATATAGGCCTCGCCCGCGCCAAGCAGCGGATCGCGGATGATCGAGCCCATCGCGCCCGTATCGGTAAAGCGGATGGTGACGTTGGGAAATGCGGGGTCGGCTGTGCCGAAAACCCGCTTTGTCCCGTCAAAATACACGACAGTGAGTTGGCCGCGCTTTACCCGCCGCGACAGGAATACATCAATAATCGTCATACGCCCCCGCTAGCAATCAGATACCAGCATAATTGTCATAATCGACATTGTCTTCCCAATAGCCGCCCTGGCCCATGCCGATGCCCGCAAGCGACGCGACAGCTTCCACCCGCATCACATATTTTGCATGCTTATAGCCCAGCTGCCGCTCGGCCCGCAGCCGGATCGGCGCGCCATGCGCCACGGTAATC
>JBBQAU010000310.1:0-1974 GCA_038316685.1 Sphingomonadales bacterium | reverse complement strand
GCCTATCGCGACCCCAGCCTGCCAGTTGCACCCGGCATAATCGAGGCAATTGCCGCGTTCGTGACGCAGGCCAAGCGGTAAGGAAGTTCCTCCCCCGACAAGGGGGAGGAGCGTCGATCAATTGCTGACAGCGCGGCCCGAACCGCCGCCACGGCCGCGACCACCACGACCGCCGCCACTGGGACGACCAGCGCCACCGGCGGGACGACCGGCGCCACCGGCAGGACGACCAGCGCCACCGGCGGGACGACCCTCTCCTGACCGTGCCTCACCCGAGCGCACTTCGCCTGTCGGGCGGGGATGATGCGTGGCGCGCGGGCGGGGCGGCTGGCGGTTATTGCCAATGTCACGACGCACCCGTTCCGGCGCATCGCTAACGCCGGTTGCGGCGCGTGCTGCCTTCAGCCGGGCCGCTTCAGCGACAAAACCTTCGGGCAGTTGCTTGTGATCGATCTTCTGCTTGGTCAGCTTTTCGATATCACGCAGATAGCTTTTTTCGTCATCGGCGCAAAAGGCGATGGCGATGCCGCTCGCCCCGGCGCGCGCGGTGCGGCCGATCCGGTGGACATATTGCTCAGCGACATTGGGTAGCTCAAAGTTGAAGACATGGCTGACGCCCGACACATCAATGCCGCGCGCGGCAATGTCGGTTGCAACCATGATCTTGACGCGGCCCGATTTGAACTCGGCGAGCGCGCGTTCACGCTGCGGCTGGCTCTTGTTGCCGTGAATCGCATTGGCGGCGATGCCATTGGCGCCGAGCAGCTTTACGACGCGGTCGGCACCATGCTTGGTGCGCGTGAATACCAGCGCGCGCTCAACATCGGTTGTCTTAAGCATAATGGTGAGCAACGCCTGCTTTTCAGCCTGCTGGACGAAAGTAACAAATTGCTCAACGCGCTCTGCGGTGGAGGCAATGGGTGTCACCGAGACAGTCGCTGGATCATCCAGAAACTTGTCGGCCAGCTCGCGGATTGCCTTGGGCATTGTTGCTGAGAAAAACAGGCTCTGGCGGCTCTTTGGCAGCAGCTGCACGATGCGTTTCAGCGCATGGATAAAGCCCAGATCGAGCATCTGATCCGCCTCATCAAGCACCAGAATTTCGATATCGCCAAGCGTCAGATATTTCTGCTCGATAAGATCGATCAAACGGCCCGGTGTGGCAACGAGAATATCGACGCCATTTATGAGCGTCTGGCGATCCTTGCCGACCGAGGTGCCACCAAACACGGTGGCCACCGACAGCTTGGAAAAGCGGCCATAGTCACGCGCGCTCTGGGCGATCTGGCTCGCGAGTTCGCGGGTAGGCGCAAGCACCAGCATCCGGCAAGCGCGCGGCCGCGGCCGTTCGTTTGCCGCCACGAGCCGCTGGATCGATGGCAGCATGAAGGCTGCGGTCTTGCCAGTGCCCGTTTGCGCAATACCGAGCAGATCGCGACCCTGAAGCAGGATTGGAATCGCCTGACGCTGGATCGGCGTTGCTTCGGTGTATTTTTTGTCTGCTAGCGCGCGTTGCAGGGACTCGTTGAGTCCGAGATTGTTGAATGACATGAATTACTTTCGAATAGAAGCCAGCATCTCGTGCCGGTTTAGCGGCAAACGAGGAGGCGGGCGGGGACATAATGTCGCGCCCCGCGTGATGTGGGAAGCTTGGGGTGAAGACCGAGACAGAGCCGGGGCGTTACGCCCGATCACGCTGCATGTTGCCTCGATAGATTGGCGATTAGATTGTGCGGCGCAATATGTCAAGGATTTTCGGGCGATCGCAGGCGGGAGCGGGCGCCGCCGCCATCCAAAGCAATGACGCCCCCCAAGTTGAACCGCTCAATCTGGTGGGGCGGTTGTTTGCGAATAGCTGACAATCGCATATTCGATGCCATCCGGATCGAAGAAATAAAAACGTCGACCCGGGTCATAATCGTCATCGCCAAAGGGGGTAAGACCACTGGCGATGACCCGATGTTCGACGCCAGC
>JBBQAU010000309.1:0-2011 GCA_038316685.1 Sphingomonadales bacterium | reverse complement strand
GCGCCGTCACATGCGTCCCCCCGCACAGCTCCACCGAATAGGCGGCGTCGTCGAGCTGCCCCATCGCGAGCACTCGAACTTCATCACCATATTTCTCGCCAAACAGCGCCATCGCGCCTGCCGCAATGGCATCATCAGCCGACATCAACCGCGTCGAAACACTGGCATTACCGCGAATTTGACGGTTTACCTCCGCCTCAACCGCAACAATATCCTCAGACGACAACGCGGCGGGGTGCGAAAAGTCAAAGCGCAGTCGGTCCTGTGCGACCAGACTGCCCTTCTGCGTCACATGACCGCCCAGCCGTCGCCGCAAGGCGGCATGCAGTAAATGCGTCGCTGAATGGTTGGCGCGAATGCGATCGCGTCGATCAGCATCAATTACCAGCCGGACGGTATCACCGACAGCAACCAGCCCCGCATCGACGATAGCAGCGTGGGCATGCAGCCGACCCAGCGCCTTGCTCGTATCGGCCACGCTCACCAGCAGCCCTGCGTCCCCACTGATGAGCCCGGCATCACCCATCTGGCCGCCGCTTTCGGCATAAAACGGCGTTTGGTTGGTCAGGATCAATACTGATTCACCTGTCGCTGCACTGGGAACGCGGGCACCGTCGCGAACAATTGCGATCACCTGCCCTTCGCCTTCCTCGGCATTGTAGCCAGTGAATTCGGTGCCGCCAAACTCCTCGGCAATGTCAAACCAGACATCGTCGGAGGCGCGTTCGCCCGATCCCTTCCAGGCGGCGCGGGCCGCCCGTTTCTGTTCGGCCATCGCCACGTCAAACCCGGCATGATCGACACCAAATTGTTGTGCGCGCAAAGCGTCCTCGGTCAAATCAAACGGGAAACCATAAGTGTCATAAAGCTTGAACGCGGTTTCCCCGGGCAGGACATCGCCGGGCTTCATCCCCACTATCGCTTCGTCAAGCAGCTTTAGCCCCTTGTCGAGCGTCTGGCGGAAACGCGATTCTTCTTGATGCAGCGTGGCCTCAATTAGCGGCTGAGCACGCAACAGTTCGGGATAAGCCGCGCCCATTTCCGCCACTAGCGCCGGGACCAGCCGGTACATCAACGGATCCTTCGCGCCAAGAATATGCGCGTGTCGCATCGCCCGCCGCATAATTCGCCGCAGCACATAGCCGCGCCCTTCATTGGCCGGCAACACCCCATCCGCCACCAAAAACCCGGACGTGCGGAGGTGATCAGCGATCACGCGGTGACTGGCGGTATTGGCGCCGTCCGTCGCGGTGCCGCTGAACGAGCCTGACGCCGCGATCAGGGCCTTGAAGGTGTCGGTATCATAATTGTCATGGACGCCCTGCATAACGGCGGCGACGCGTTCGATCCCCATGCCTGTGTCGATCGAGGGGCTCGGCAGCGCGGTCCGAGTGCCATCTGCCGCCTGCTCGAACTGCATAAACACAAGGTTCCAGATTTCGACGAAGCGGTCGCCGTCCTGCTCCGGGCTGCCTGGCGGGCCACCTGCAATATGATCGCCATGGTCATAGAATATCTCCGAGCACGGCCCACATGGTCCGGTATCACCCATCGACCAGAAGTTATCACTGGTGGCGATGCGGATAATCCGGCTTTCGGGCAGGCCCGCAATCTTGCTCCAAAGGTCAAACGCCTCGTCATCGGTGTGATAGACCGTGACGGTCAGCCGGTCTGGATTAATCCCCCATTCGCGAGTGATCAGATTCCAGGCGAGCGAGATTGCGCGTTCCTTGAAATAATTGCCGAATGAAAAATTACCCAGCATTTCAAAGAATGTGTGGTGCCGGGCGGTATAGCCAACATTGTCCAGATCATTGTGCTTGCCGCCCGCGCGCACGCATTTTTGGCTCGACACCGCCGTGACGTAAGTGCGCTTCTCAAGCCCTGTAAAGACGTTCTTGAACGGCACCATGCCAGCATTGACGAACATCAAAGTGGGGTCATTGTGCGGCACCAGCGGCGCACTGGAGATGCGGGCATGCCCTTCGGCCCCGAAATAGTCGAGGAAAGA
>JBBQAU010000308.1:0-2031 GCA_038316685.1 Sphingomonadales bacterium | reverse complement strand
GGGCCGGATGCGGTAATGCGCCGGGTAGAGGTTGCGCAGCGGATCGCGTCCCGTGTCGCAAGTCGGATCGATGCGCGGCTGCTTGCCCCGAAACTCTTCCCGGCAGGTGTGAGTGCTGCGACGCAGACGGCGCTCGCAAATGCCGAGAGTCCTCAACAGGCGCTGGCGCTGTTGCTGGTGTCGCCCGAATCGATGCGGAGATAAAAGATGATTGATCGTCGTTCACTCCTCAACACGGGTGCCTTGGCTTCGCTTGCATTGGGCTTTGCCCCCCGCATGGCCTTTGCCAGGGCCGCGACCAACCAACGTTTTGTGTTTATCATCCAGCGCGGTGCCGCCGATGGGTTGGGCATGCTCGCCCCGGTCGGTGATCCGGCATTTGCTTCGGCACGCGGTGGTCTCGCGGCGGATTTTGCAGGCGTCGCCAAGCTTGAAGGCATGTTTGCGCTCCACCCCAATCTGAAAACGATTGCCGGACTTTATGCACAAAAGCAGGCGTTGTTCGCCCATGCCACCGCATCGCCCTATCGTGACCGGTCGCATTTTGATGGTCAAAATGTGCTCGAGACGGGCGGGGTGGGCGCGTATCAGGTCAAGGATGGGTGGCTCAACCGGCTATTGACGTTGCTGCCGCCTGACCTGTCAAAGGCAATTGCGGTGTCGGTTACGGTGCCAATGGCGTTGCGTGGCGCGCGTGAAGTCGCGTCTTATGCGCCGTCGCGAATGCCCCAAGCAAATGATGATCTGATTGAGCGGGTTGCGATGCTCTATCAGGGCGATGCTCAGCTGCACGGGTTGTGGAGCGAGGCCGTGGCGACGCGCAAGCTGACCGGCGATTTGGCGGCCGGTGGCGGTGGCGGTGGCGGCGGCGGCGGCGGTGGCAACGGTCCGGGCGCGGGCGCGGCGATCGGTTCGCTTGCCGCGAAGTTGCTGGTGCCTGCCGATGGCGCGCGGATTGCGATGATTGAGACGACCGGCTGGGATACGCATGCGCAGCAGCGCGGTCGGCTCGGGCTGCAACTGGCGGGCCTCGACGGGATGATCGGCGCGCTGCAAGCTGGACTTGGTCCGCTTTGGGCGGATACCATGGTGCTCGTCGCGACTGAATTTGGGCGGACCGTAGCGCTGAACGGCACTGGTGGGACAGACCACGGCACGGCGTCATGCGCGATGCTGGTCGGCGGCGCGGTCAGGGGCGGGCGGGTGATTGCCCATTGGCCAGGCCTTGCGCCTGCCGCCCTGTATGAGGGCCGCGATCTCAAGCCGACGACCCCGCTTGATGGGTTCATCGGCGGCGCGGTCGCGGGCCATTTCGGCATTGATCCGGCGCGGCTGATGCCTGTTTTGTTTCCGGGAACGACGAACAAGGGATTGGCGGGTATCGCCTGACCCCTATTTCACCCGGGTTGGTGGAGTCTTGCCCAGCTCCATCATGAGGCTGGCGAGCAGATAAAGCCGGGGCGTGATTGAGGAGAGTTCAAGAAACTCGCGCTCGGAATGGAACCCGCCGCCGACGGGGCCGAGCCCGTCAAGCGCGGGGATGCCCGCCTCAAAAGCGAGCGCAGATTCGGATGCTCCGCCATTGCCGCCGCGCGTAATCGTCATTCCGATGCCTGCGTATATCCGCTCTGCCATCGCCGCCAAGCTGTCGGTGCCGCTGTTGTTTGGCAGCGGCGGAAAGCTCGCCTCGTGGCTGACGATGACCTTGGTATCGGGAATTAGCGTTATACCGGCGTTTTTTTGCAGGAAGGCGTCAACCGCATCGCCCTGCTGTTTCTCGCGCAGACGGACGTTGATGGTGGCGGACGCGTCTTCGGGGATGATGTTGTAGCGCGCGCCTGCACTCATCAGGGTGACATTCGCGGTTAGGCCGTCGCCGGTCTTGGGCAGGCTGTCAGCGAGTTGGATCTGGTGAATCAGTTCAAGGGCAGCATTGCGGCCTTCTTGCGGGGCGACGCCGGCATGCGCAGGGCGGCCCTTGACGTCAATCTTGAAGGCGGTGCTGCCTTTGCGCCAGACCGTCATGACATC
>JBBQAU010000307.1:0-2047 GCA_038316685.1 Sphingomonadales bacterium | reverse complement strand
TCTGGCGCTGTCGCTGCTGCCGCGCGATGCGGCGGATGAGCGCGCGGCGATGCTTGAAATTCGCGCAGGCACAGGCGGCGATGAGGCGGCGCTGTTCGCAGGTGATCTGTTCCGCATGTATCAGCGCTACGCCGATAATCATGGCTGGAAGGTTGAGCTGATCTCGGCAAGTCCGGCAGAGCTGGGCGGCTATAAGGAAGTCATCGCCAGCGTGAACGGCAAGGGCGTGTTTGCGCGGATGAAGTTTGAAAGCGGCGTCCACCGTGTCCAGCGCGTCCCCGCGACCGAAAGCGGCGGGCGCATCCACACCTCTGCCGCCACCGTCGCGGTTCTGCCCGAAGCCGAGGAGGTCGATGTCCAGATCGATGACAAGGATTTGCGGATCGATGTCTACCGCTCTTCGGGGCCGGGTGGCCAATCGGTTAACACCACCGATTCGGCGGTGCGTATCGTCCATATCCCGACCGGGCTGACGGTGATCCAGCAGGATGAAAAATCGCAGCACAAGAACAAGGCCAAGGCGATGAAGGTTTTGCGCACCAGGCTTTATGAGGCGGAGCGTGAGCGGTTGCATGCTGAACGCGCGGGTGCGCGAAAATCAATGGTGGGATCGGGCGACCGGTCTGAACGCATCCGCACCTATAATTACCCGCAAGGCCGCGTGACCGACCACCGGATCAACCTGACGCTCCACCGCCTGCCCGAAATTTTGCAGGGCGAGATGGAAGAATTGATCGGCGCGCTGATTTCTGAAGATGAGGCCGAGCGGCTGGCGAGTCTTGACGCGGCCTGACCATCGCAACGGCGCAATCCAATTGCCAAAACCGTCCCCCCGGACATGTTACGGGGCCCAATTATCCAGTCGAGCATTTGCTGATGAGGCACTTTGGGTCCCGGAACAAGTCCGGGGTGACGCTTGATGCCTGGCGAGGATATGTGTCGTCAGGCTATCACTGATGCGGCGTTGGCGCTCCGCTCAGTGTCCAATACCCCGCGTCTTGACGCTGAACTGCTGATGGCACACGCGCTTGGCGTTTCGCGCGAGGCGCTGCTGTTGCGGCATCTCGACGACGCGGTTCCGCCAAGCTTCGTTGAGCTGCGCGCCCGCCGTGAGCGGCATGAACCGATCGCTTATATCACCGGATCACGCGCATTCTGGACAATAGAGCTTGCGGTTGGGCCGGGTGTGCTCGTGCCGCGCGCCGATAGTGAAACGCTGATCGAGGCGGCGGTCGATATCTTTGGCGCGGCGGGGCCAGCGCGCATTCTTGATCTCGGGACGGGGCCGGGAACCTTGTTGCTGGCGGCGTTGGCCGAGTGGCCACAGGCGAGCGGGACCGGCGTCGATCAGTCACCCGTCGCGCTTGATTATGCGCGTCGCAATGCAGAGGCACTGGGGTTGTCCGGTTGCGCCAAATTTATCGAGAATGACTGGGGGCGGGGGGTGGACGGGCCGTTTGACCTGATCCTGTGCAATCCCCCCTATATCGCCGACAGTGATACCCTGCCCGCCGATGTGCGTGATCACGAACCAGCCCTTGCGCTGTTCGCAGGTGCTGAGGGGCTCGATGCCTATCGCGTTATTATCCCTGATCTGCGTCGCCTCCTGGACGCCAATGGTGTCGTGATTTTGGAGATTGGTGAGGGCCAGGCGGGTGCCATAATTGATCTCGCTTGCGCCGCGGGCTTTGCAGTGTCCGGACGCGACGATCTTGGCGGCCACGTCCGCGCACTCATTTTGAGCAGCGACGCAAAATAATCGTCACATAATTCTGCTTGGAGAATGGCGATCCAACGGCTACAGAGACATCCAAGGCACACGATTTCAAACCAAGATTTTGAAATTGGGGGATTGCCTGATCCTTCGTCATCGTATCGCTGTCGTCCGGCGGTCGAGACAGGCACATTCATTCCGACAGTCGGGGTGGCCGGTGCTGGAGGACACGCATCCGCACTTCTGGAGCAAAGCCGGGTAAGATTCAGGGCACGAGGACAACAACACTTGATCAATAATCGTCAAGCCGGCCGCCGTCGCGGTCGTGGTGGG
>JBBQAU010000306.1:0-2089 GCA_038316685.1 Sphingomonadales bacterium | reverse complement strand
GTGGAACCAGGTTCCGTCGCGTGCAATGCGCATTTCGCTGTGGCCACAATGCTGCGGGTTCCAGCGTTCGACCGGGGGCAGTTTTTTTTCCGCGACTAGTCGGGCGACGTCGGTCAGCGATAGTAAGTTCAGGTCAGGCAGGTCGTCCATCGGCATAGCAGATGGGTAGGCGAGCGAACGCTTGGCGTAAAGCATCAGCCCGCCAGAGTGACATCCGGTACCGCCAGTCGAGGGCCCAGCATCCCCGTTGTCGTAGGGACGCAAGCGCCGCGCGCGAGCAGCCGACGCTGATCAATTGGGCCCGGAACCCGCCAGCTGCCGGTTCGTTCAACCGAAAAGCCAAAGAAACGGCCATAATATTCAGGATCACCGATCAACATCATCGCATTGCCCGCGCTGTGAGTGTCTGTTGCCTGGAGCATGTGAAGCATCAGCATTCTGCCAATCCCATCGCGCTGTCGGTCGGGCCGGACAGCTACAGGACCGACCATCGTCAGGGGCCAACTGGTCCCGTAGTCGTCGAGCAGGGCAATCGGCCAGCACTGGATTGTTCCAACCAAGCTGCTGTCCGCCACCGCGGCAAAGCTAAGATCGGGATCAGGGTCTGCTCCCTGGCGAATGCGATAGGCCGTCCGTTGATGTCGATCAGCACCAAATGCAGTATCAAGCAGTGTCTCAACCAAATCAGGCTCGATTGACGCGATTGGCATGATCTGGATCACGGCGTATCAATTCCTTTTGGGTGCTTTGCGGTCACGGGAATGCTGCGCTGAAGCGCTATGTTGCAAAGGATTGGGTCAGAGCAAGCGCGATAGGAGACGGTTTCATGAAATTGTACGACGCTGAAAGGGCACCGAGCCCTCGCCGGGTGCGCATCTATTTGGCAGAAAAGGGGCTGACGGTTGAACGGGTGACGGTGAACTTGACAACGGGCGAGCATCTTTTGCCTGATTACCTCGCCATCAATCCGCGCGGCGTTGTGCCAGCATTGCAACTCGATGATGGGGAAATCATCTGCGAATCCTCCGCCATCTGTCGCTACTTCGAATCGCTCCATCCTGAGCCCGCACTGTTTGGCCGGACGCCTGTCGAGATTGCACGGATCGAATCCTGGACCCGACGGATTGAAAATGATGGTTACACGGCAGCCGTCTATGCCTTTCGTAATTCGCGACCGCAAATGGAGGGCCGCGGTGCAGCCGGTTATGGGCCGCCAATCCCATTGATACCCGAACTGGCGACTCGCGGCGCGATCATGTGGGGGGCATTTGTCGATGCACTGGAGCATCAGCTTGGCCGCCATCTCTGGATCGTTGGCCCAGAATTCAGCTTTGCCGATATCAGCGCCTTGGTAACCATTGATTTTGCGCGCGCGGCTAAACTCGCGATTCCGGATGGCTCGGTGAGCGTACGGCGTTGGTATGAGGCAGTGACAGCTCGGCCGAGCGCCGCTGCTTAATTCCCGCACTGAGCTTTTAGCCAACCAACTGACGCGATTGCGCGCTAAATCTTTCGTCTGTCCGGGAAGCTGCTATGGGCTGCATCGATCACGAGGAAATGCAGCTTGAACGACCGGTTAGAATTGGAAGTGCACGATATCGAAGTGCAGGTGCTCACGGGCATTTACTCAGAAGAAACGCATTTGCCGCAACCGTTGCGTATTTCTATTACCGTTGAGATGGATTGCCCCGGGCATTTTTTACCCGATACGCTACTCTCGCAATCCAAGAACTATCTTGATCTGAAGCGCGCCGCTACAAGTGCCCTGCCATCAAATGTGCACTTTACACTCATTGAAGGTGTCGCTGATCATATTGCCGAAACGCTGATCTTACAGGACGCCCGGGTGAAGACCGTCAAGGTCAAGATCATCAAGCTGGCCATTTCCGAAAATGGTGAGGCAATCGGCATGACGTTAACTCGTCACCGCCGATGAAGGCGGCTGCGATTGTTGGTAACGGCGCATTAGCGAAAGAACTCTCCGCCGCGTCGGGCCTTCCTATCGTTTCCTTGCTGGCCGGCGATGATTACGCCTCTTTTACTGATATAGCGGTCGTTCATTCCCTGAATGCGAGTGTAGAAGCCTGCA
>JBBQAU010000305.1:0-2110 GCA_038316685.1 Sphingomonadales bacterium | reverse complement strand
TTGCCCGATCCTGTAAGGCCAAGCGATTCCACCGCCAATATGCCTGCCGCCTGGGCCATCGCCTCGACAATCAGGACACCGGGCATGATCGGCCTGCCAGGAAAATGGCCTTGAAAGAAGCCCTCATTGATTGTCACCGCTTTGATTGCCGTGATCGACCGGTCGAGGATAATTTCCTCAACCCGGTCGATCATCAGCATGGGGTAACGGTGCGGCAGCGCAGCCAAGATCCGCCGGATATCAAGCGGACCAAGCGTTGCTGCCGTCAATGCTTCGGTCACCGAGTTTGCGGCTGCGACTTGGCTGGCGTGGTGGGGGCCGCAGGCGTAGTGCCACCAGCTGCTTGCTGTTGCTGCTGTGGTGGCGTGATCGACACCGTCGTCAGCGTCGCGTTGAGCTGTTGAAGGGCAGCGGCAGTGATATCGTTCACCGCATCAAAAGCCAGAACTGAATTGCGCGGAACAACCGAACCGCCCTTGCGATCTCTACGGATCGTTTCGGTGACCGGGATCAGCTTTTCAAGGATTTGATATTTTACCCATTGGTCAGTCGTCTGAATTTCCTGGCGGACTTCATCAAACGCAGCCTTTGATTCGTTCAACGTCTTTTGCGCTGCGCCAAGGCTTGCTTCATTGGCGGGCGGAACGCTGCCGTCGGGCTTCATGATCTTCTTGGCCGCTTCGACCTGTTGGTTCCAGCCGTTCACCGCGGTCTGCAACCTGCCCTGAACGTCCTTCAGCTTGCCCCCAAATTTGGTTTCCAGCTGCTGGGCTCCGCTCTTGCCAGCGGTGCTATCGCGATTCACCTGATCGACATCGACGATCAGTGTCGTTGTTTGCGCCTCGGCGGCATCTGGTGCGATTGCAACGCCGGTGATGAGCGCGAGAGAAATGGCTGTGGCCTTGATAAAGTTTGTCATCAAAATTGTGTCCCTACGTTGAAAGTGATGAGTTTGTCGTCGTCACCCGGCTGGGTAATCAGTGCCCTGGCGAGGTTGATGCGTAATGGTCCAAACGGCGAGTTCCAGTTGACGCCTATGCCGACTGACAGGCGAGGTGATGGCGAGTTGCCAAGAAAGCGTTCAAGAAATGGCGGCGTGCTATTCTGCGCCGCGATGTTAGACGACGCCCCGACACACGTACCGCCAAGCGTGACGGAAAAGCCGATGTTGCATGTGGTCAATGCGCCTGCATTTAAGTTATCTTCAGGGCCAACCAGAAACAATTGGCGACCCGCACCATCAAAAATGTTCGTGGTTAGGGGCAACACCGTCACCCGTCCTGTCGCTGCATCAATCGCGGTTGGGAACTCTGCCGTCGGTAGCGGTTGGGTTACGCCCCAAAGCGCCCCAAAATCGACAAAAATCGACGGTCGCAGACCAAGCTCGCGGATACCGGCCCCTAGCGGGATTTCAAGCTCAGCACGGCCAAGATAATAAGCGCGTCCGCCAAGCGCATCGTCAATGATCTGGCGACGATCAGTCACAAGGATCTGATTGCCATTCGCGTCGGCCGTAAAAGGCAGGCGTTGGACACGTGGACCGACACCACGGATTTGGAACCCACGGAATTGTGGCTCGCCCAAATAAAAGCGGTCATTAATGCGGATGGCATCGATGCCAGGGCCGCGATTAGGCTCAAGTGGTAGAATATAGGCGCCTTCAAAGCCAAGCGAGAAAATAAAACCTCGACCAACATTCCAATATTTATCAGCCTGAATACGAGTCCGCAAATAGCGGACATCGCCGCCGAGTCCGGCAAAATCCTGGTTGAGGATCAGGCGCTGCCCAGCAGTTGGCCGCAGCCGACTGTTTAAACTATCATAGATGAGAGAATAGCCCACCGATGACGTCCAGCGATTGCCGATCTGATCGCACAGGAACCGACCGCCCCTCAGCGGATCGCAAACACCATTGGTGAAAAATTGAGCCTCATCGAGACCGACCTGATCATAAACCAGATTATACCGGGCCGAGAGCGACCAATATTCGGTGAGCGGCACACCGGCTCTGAGCGAAAATCCTGTTGACTGCTGGGTATATGTCGTTTGTCGTTGGTTTCCCTGAAAGCCAAACGCATTGAAATCGCGCCGGAACAGATCCCCGCCGAGC
>JBBQAU010000304.1:0-2226 GCA_038316685.1 Sphingomonadales bacterium | reverse complement strand
CTTTAATCCTTGATCGGAGGCAGAGTGGTTTACGTAGTTCTTCTCGCGATGGTTGCCGGATTTCTGGCGCTGCGGCTCTATATGGTGCTCGGCAAACGCACCGGGCATGAGCAACCTCTGCCCAAGGCTGCTGAGGATCGTGCAATCGGCTCGGCGCCCGCGCCGCGCGCGATCGAAACAACCTCGGAAGCACGGGAACCGAGCGCTCGTTTGGTCGAAGCTGGGGCAGAGCCAGGTATTCGTGCCATTATAGCTGGCGATAGCAGCTTTGATGTCGGTCGCTTTTTGGACGGTTCCAAAAGTGCTTACCGCATGATTCTCGAATCGTTCTGGAAGGGTGACGAAGCCACGCTTGATTGGTTGGTTGAAGCTGAGGTGAAGGCAAGCTTTGCTGAAGCGATCGCCGAGCGGACGGCTGCGGGTCATGTGCTCGACAATCGCTTGGTCACAATCGAGAATGCGACGGTTGCGGGGGCCTCGTTGCAAGGAAAGGTTGCGCGCATCAGCGTTCGGATCGATGCCGATATCGCTGCGGTAACGCGTGATGCGGACGGTAATCTGGTTTCAGGATCACTGAGCGATGCGGTCGAAACGCATGAGCTTTGGACATTTACCCGGACGCTGAAAAGCAGCGATCAAAACTGGAAGCTCGCAGAAACCGACGAGGTTTAAGTCATCATGCGATCGGCTTCGGGGCTGTTGGCGGTTATAGTGCTGCTGTCGGCGTGTTCAGGTCGTCTTATCCCGCCTGCTTATGGTCCGGCACCGGTCGCTCGCCAGCCTGTAGCCGCCTTTCCCCTTGCGGCCGTTCCCAGCAGCCCGATTGTTGGCGCGTCAACCGCTTTTGCCACCGGCTATGTTGCTGGGCCGCCGGTTGCGCGCCTGCCGATCGGTCGCGATCAGGCGACGCGTGCGCTGGGGGCCTTTCGCACTTCATGCCCTTCGTTGCTCCGCCGTGTTGATAATAGCGGGCTGACGCGCGGCGCTGACTGGAAAGCTGCGTGCAGTGCCGCAAACGCGACATCGGACAGCGAGGCGATCAGTTTTTTCCGGCGGTGGTTTGAGGCTGTGCAGATTGGCGACGGACGTGCCTTTGCAACCGGGTATTTTGAACCTGAGATTCGGGGATCACGCACGCGGCAGCGCGGTTATGATGTCCCGATCTACGGGCGGCCCCGCGACTTGGTTGACGTTGATCTCGGCGCATTTTCTGAAACATTGGCGGGCAGGAAAGTGCGTGGCCGGGTTTCCGGGACGACGTTTGTGCCTTATTTTGATCGGGCAGCGATTGAAACCGGCGGCATAGATGCGACCGCGCCAATCATCGCCTGGGCCGCTGATCCAGTTGAGATTTTCTTCCTGCAAATTCAGGGATCGGGTCGGCTGCGACTGCCAGATGGGGGCATCCTGCGGATCGGCTATGAAAGTCAGAATGGCCGTGACTACACAGGGATTGGCGCGCTGATGCGTGATCGTGGCCTGCTCCAGCCGGGGCAGACTTCAATGCAGGGCATTATGGCATGGTTACGCGCTCATCCGGCGGAGGGCCGTGATATCATGCGCGAGAATAAGAGCTTCGTTTTCTTTCGCGAGCAGCAGGGGCCAGCGCAAGGGGCGCTGGGCTTGCCCGTGACTGGCGGCGTCTCGGCGGCAGTTGATCCTAAATTTGTGCCGCTTGGCGCGCCTGTGCTGCTGTCGATGGATCGTGCGGATGCCAGCAGCCTGTGGATCGCGCAGGATACCGGCGGCGCGATCCGCGGGGCCAACCGGTTCGATACTTTCTGGGGGGCAGGGGAGGACGCGCGTGCGATTGCTGGTGGGATGGCGGCGCGCGGCACCGCGTTCCTGTTATTACCCGTCGGCACATCGGCGCGGCTGGCCGCAGGGGGAAATGCAAATGGAGCGCCGGTTAACCCCTGACGAGACGGCGCTGTGGCGGCGGGTGATGGCGACAGTGCGGCCAGCAGCACGTCCGGTACCCGCCGGTCAAACCTTGCTGCCCGCGCCAGTGGCAGTGGCGAACCCAAAAAAGGCTGCCCCGGTCGCGGCGACGTCAAAACCCCGTGCCTCTGCGTTGCCCGCTCAAGCGACACTGCTTCGCCCACCGGTCAAGCCCGGCGTCACGCTTGATGGAAGCTGGGACCGTAAACTTGCAACCGGGGCGATTGCGCCTGACAGCAGCATTGATCTGCATGACCATAATCTAGAATCGGCTTATGCGGTGCT
>JBBQAU010000303.1:0-2247 GCA_038316685.1 Sphingomonadales bacterium | reverse complement strand
TGTTGTTCGCCGACTGAAAACCGTCATGATCACGGTTTAAGAGGCAAAAGATGCGGTTTGATGTCCTCCAGATGATCAGCCTGGCGGGTGACGCGGCAAGTGCCAATGATGACCGCGTCGGCGCGAGCGATGCGATCGCCTGGGTGATGGACGGGGCGACCGATCTCGGCGAGCCAGGGCTGCTTGGCACACGCGGCGGGGCCGCATGGATGGCAATGGAGGCCAACGCAGCCTTTGCGGCGGCTGGAGATGCCTCGATCCGTTCGATCTGCAATGGCGCGGCGGCGCGCAGCAGACAAAATTGAGACGGCGATGATCGCGGCGTCACCTGGCGACGAAGTGTTGTTGATGACCGATGGATTTGCCGCGCTCGTCGATGGCTATGGCGCGCTTGATGATCCCGGGATGATCGCCGCTATGCGCCGCAAGAGCCTGGGCAGCGTCGCAGCAGGATTGCGCGCCATTGAGGCCGGGGATGCCGAGTGCACACGCTTCCCCCGCTTCAAACAATCCGATGACGCGACAGCGGTCTGGCTGCGGATCGTCGAATAGGTCTCACAGTTCGGACAGGCAGTTCTTCTCCATTCTGTAACCGTTTGCTAGGGTGACACCGAACTCCTGATGCAAGCGAGAATAGCAATGCGCAAGGACGTAGAATTCACCAACGCTGCGGAACTCAAACTCGTTGGCAGGCTGGAAATGCCGCCAGGACGGGTGCGAGCCGTCGCATTGTTTGCGCACTGCTTCACCTGCACCGCCAACAGCCATGGCGCGCGCCGCGTCAGCCTGGCGCTGGCCGAGCATGGCATCGCGACGCTTGCGTTTGATTTTACCGGGCTGGGCAAGAGCGAAGGCAATTTTGCCGATAGCCATTTTGCCGCCAATGTCAGCGATCTGGTGAGTGCGGCCAACCATCTGCGCGAGACGATTGGTGCGCCGGCGATATTGGTCGGCCATTCGTTGGGGGGAGCCGCCGTGATCGCCGCCGCCGCCCACATCCCTGAATCAACCGCTGTCGTGACGATTGGCGCGCCTTTTGATCCGGCGCATGTCCTCTACCAATTGGGTGATCAGG
Source organism: Sphingomonadales bacterium (assembly GCA_038316685.1). GTDB lineage: Bacteria > Pseudomonadota > Alphaproteobacteria > Sphingomonadales > Sphingomonadaceae > Sphingomonas. Next base: position 1,172 of record JBBQAU010000303.1, on the reverse strand, counting down.
TCGCCGCTGTCCGCGCTGCGGGGCAGGCCCTGGACACGATTGGCGGTCGTCCGTTTGAGGTATCGAGTGCATTTCTTGATGCGGTGGCGGGGCAGGATCAGGCCGGACGGTTGGCCAATCTGAAGCGCGCGCTGCTCGTGCTGCATGCTCCGCTAGACGCGACGGTTGGGATCGAGAACGCAGCCGAGATTTTTACCGCTGCCAAACATCCCAAAAGCTTTGTCTCGCTTGACGGGGCGGATCATCTGCTGACCTTTGCAACACCAGCCGCCTATGCCGCCGCAATCATCGCCGCCTGGGTGGAACCCTATCTGCCCGTCACGACGCCGGTTGATGCGCCAGCCGAAGGACAGGTGCGCGTCGTCACAACCGGTGCGAAATTCACCTCGATCGTTGATTCATCAGGGCACAGCTTTTTGGCGGATGAGCCGTCGAGCGTTGGTGGCGCTGATCTGGGGCCGACGCCGTATGATCTGCTGCTGTCCGCGCTTGGCACCTGCACCGCGATGACGATCAAGCTTGTTGCGGACCGCGAAAACATCCCGCTAACCAGCGTCGCAGTCAATCTCCGGCATGACCGCTGCCATTCCGAGGATTGCGTGACGACCGGCGAAGGAAGGGGCAAGATCGAGGTGCTGTCGCGCGACATCACGATGACCGGCGACCTGACCGAAACGCAGCGATCCCGGCTGCTGGTAATTGCCGACAAATGCCCGGTCCACCGCACGCTCGAATCGCACCCAGTCATCAAGACCCGGCTGGTTTAAGCGGCCACCCGGCTATCTCTCCGCGCGCTCGGTAAAGTCGAAGCGGATACGCACCCAAGCGCCGAGAATCGGTTGACCACCTTTTCGCGGTGCCCGGACGCGGAATTGCCAGGCGGCCTCACGCATACCGCGCGCCAACCCGGTGCCGGGCGGATCATCGCCTAGCACGACGCAGTCCTCTACCTTGAAGCGGGGTGCCGTCTTGCAGGCGATCATCGCAGAGCCGACACGAAATCCCTTGGGGAGATAGAAGGTCAGTTCTGCCCGCGTTGGTTCCCGATACCATTCGGCGTTGAACAGCGGTTCGCCATTTGGCCCCCGACCAATCGCGACGCTATCGCCCGATGTATCTCCGCCGCCACCGCCGTCAGGCGCATCGGTGCTGGCCGCTGCGCTTTCGGCAGG
>JBBQAU010000302.1:0-2255 GCA_038316685.1 Sphingomonadales bacterium | reverse complement strand
ACGCCCAGCGAGCCTGTGATGAGCAATGAGCGTCTGTCGATTTGCATGGTCATATTGCCTCCCTTGAACCTGAACCACCGTTCTGCACCGTCGATGTTGCTGCAAGATTACACCATGTTCGCGCGCGGTCCTAACGCCTTGGACGGTTGCTCATGCGGTCCTGATCCTTAGGGTGAAGATGATCGCCGGGTGTCGGCCGTTAGCGGAGAAGACAAAAGCTGTGCCAGTGCTTGTGAGGTTGCGGCCAGTCATTGGCGCGGGTGGATTCATCCTTCTGCTCGTTTTGCTGGCAATGCTCCGGCCTGTCGATCACGACGAAAGCCAATATGTTGCAGCGACGGTTTTAGCGGCATCGGGATTGCCGTATCGCGACTTCGCCTATTTTCAAACACCGTTGCAGCCGCTTTTGCTCGCCCCGATTGCGATGCTTGGCGGGCAATGGACATGGCCCGTACTGCGGCTGATGAATACATTTTTTGGCATTATTACGTTAATCAGCTGTTATGGTGCTGCGCGGGCTGGGGGCGCGCGACCATCGATTGCCATCGCTGCGACAATGCTTTTCGCCAGCTGCGATATCTTTCTTTATACCGCCGCCATCGCGCGCAATGATGCGTTACCTGCGGCATGCCTTTCCGCTGCGCTATGGCTGCACCTGCGGCATCCTGGACACCAACGCAGCCCGGTTTCGGCGATGCTGACAGGCGCGCTGCTTGCGACCGCCGCAGCGACGAAAATCTCCTTTGCTATCCCGGCAATTGCCTATGGGGTCTATGCGCTTGCTCATCGCGGCAATCGGCCTGGGCTGGTCGCGGTGGGCGTGGCCCCGATCGCCGTTGTCGTCTTTGGTCTTTATCTTGCGGCACCCGATGCTTTTATGTTCGACGTCTTCACCTTCGCTGTTCGGGCACCAATAGAATGGTATCGTCAGGCCAATCCGTGGAAGCTGACGTTGCTCGCCAAGGCGATTGATGCGATCAAATTTCTGCTGCTTGGTCCTGCCTTTCTCACGCTGTTGATGCTGGCACGATCACGGGTAAAACCGGCACGAGCATCGCTGCTGATTATCTTGACGCTCGCCGGCTTGGTCGGCGCGTTATTGCCTTCGCCGACGTGGCGGCAATATCTGATCCCTGTCCTACCGCCGCTGTTCGTTTGGCTTGCGCTAGGATGGGAGGCGCAGCCACCAAGTCGGGCGTGGCGCGTGGCAATGATAGTTTGTGCAGCGGCGGGATGGGCGCCCACAGTTGAGGGCATCCTGCTTGGCGGCAACCGAATGACGATCGCGCAGGCCATGCGCGAAAGTGCAATTATCGGTAAGGCGGCAAGCGCGGTCGGCGTGGCCGGTCCGGTGGCCAGTCTTGCGCCACAGCTATTGCCGGGTGCGGGGTTGACCATAGACCCCCGTTTCGCTGCGGGGCCGTATTATTTCCGAAGCGATCATCTGCTGAATGACGTTCAAGAGCGGGCGCTGCACCTGGTATCGCGACGACGCATGAACGCTATGCTGCCTTTGCCAGCCGCGGTGTTGATCGGCGGCGAGGGGCCTTGGGCTGGAAGCGACACCGACGAATTGCCGATTTTGGAAGATTATCTGCGCTCAAACCGATGGCGTCGCGTCCCAATGCCTTCGGAACGATTCCGCCTTTATCTGCCACCGCAATAATCGGTCAGGCGACCTGACGGCGCTCACCTTCAAGTAAACCTTGATAATAGGTCATCAGCTCAACGGTATGCTCGATATCGGTGCGTACCTTGGTCGATGCGACTTCGGCTGCCCGGCGCAGCAAAGTCCGGTCGCGCGCGACCATCCGGCCGATCGCGGCGGCTGCCGACCCCGCGTCGCGCGCACGATAGAGTTCTGCGCTGTGCGGATCAGCAACCTCAGCGCAGCCGCCTTCGTCTGGCGCGATCAAGGGCAATCCCGATGCCATCGCCTCAGAGGCGACCAAACCGAAGGGCTCTCCTTCCGATCCGTGGATCAGGGCATCGGCACTCGCCATGATCCGGGCAAGGCGAAGCCGATCATAAACCGGACGAAACATCCGGATGTGCGGCGATCCGGCAATGCGGCGCTCAATCGTGCGACGTTCAATCCCGTCGCCGATCAAAATCATACCCACCGGCAGACTGTCGCCTGCCCTCGATACGGCGTCGATCACGAGCGGCCATCGCTTTTCGGGATGGTGCCGACCCAATCCGAGCAGCAAATGCGCGTCAGGCGGCAGGTCGCATTGGGCAAGCAAGGAGGCGCG
>JBBQAU010000301.1:0-2291 GCA_038316685.1 Sphingomonadales bacterium | reverse complement strand
GGGCGAACGCCCCGCACCGGATGAGACACCTGCATGATCACCTCGCTCCTCATCGCCAATCGCGGCGAAATTGCTTGCCGGATTATCCGCACCGCGCGCGATATGGGGATACGCACCGTTGCTGTGTATTCGGATGCTGATGCAAAGGCGCTGCATGTGCGGCAGGCCGATGAGGCGGTGCATATCGGCGCGTCGCCTGCGCGCGAAAGTTATCTGGTGGGGGAGAAAATCATTGCGGCGGCCAAGACGACGGGGGCGGAGGCGATCCATCCGGGCTATGGCTTCCTGAGCGAAAACGCTGATTTTGCGCAGACCGTGATTGATGCCGGGCTGATCTGGGTTGGCCCCAAGCCCGACTCCATCCGTGCGATGGGGCTGAAGGATGCCGCCAAGGCGCGGATGATCGCGGCGGGGGTGCCGGTGACGCCGGGCTATCTTGGCGAGGATCAATCCCCCGATATTCTCGCCGATGAGGCCGCCAAGATTGGCTATCCGGTGCTGATCAAGGCGGTCGCGGGCGGCGGTGGCAAGGGGATGCGGCGCGTCGAGGCAGCCGCCGATTTCGCCGATGCGCTCACCAGCTGCCAGCGCGAGGCGGCATCCTCGTTCGGCGATGATCGCGTCCTGATCGAGAAATATATCCTGAGCCCCCGCCATATTGAGGTGCAGGTGTTTGGCGACACCCACGGTAATGTCGTCCACCTGTTCGAGCGCGATTGCTCGCTGCAACGCCGCCATCAGAAGGTGATCGAGGAGGCCCCCGCGCCGGGGATGTCGGAGGAAACCCGCGCCGCGCTCTGCGCCGCCGCCGTGCGCGCGGCCAAGGCGGTCGATTATGTCAGCGCGGGTACGATCGAGTTCATCGCGGACGCGAGCGAAGGCCTGCGGGCGGACCGCATCTGGTTCATGGAAATGAACACGCGGCTGCAGGTGGAGCACCCGGTGACCGAGGAAATTACCGGCGTCGATCTGGTTGAATGGCAGCTGCGCGTGGCGTCGGGTGAGGCCTTGCCCAAGCGGCAGGACGAGTTGAGCGTCAACGGCTGGGCGATGGAAGCAAGGCTCTATGCTGAAAATCCTGCGACGGGGTTTCTCCCTTCGACCGGCCCACTTGAACATCTGCTCTTGCCCGAATTCGCGCGTATCGAAACAGGCGTCGAGGAAGGTGGGACCGTTTCGCCATTCTACGACCCGCTGATCGCGAAAATTGTGGTTCATGAGGCTACTCGAATCGCGGCAATTGAATCACTCTGGGAGGCCACCTCCGACGTCGAGGTTTGGCCGGTTCGGACCAATGCAGGGTTTCTCGCTCGGATTTGCCTCGATGAGGATTTCCGCAGCGGCTCTCTCGACACCAGCCTGATTGAACGGCGGGGCGAAGCACTCACGAGCCGCCCAACGCAGCTGGAAGCTCATCTTCACGAGGCAGCAGCAGCCTTGACCGCAGCGATGTGGCAAGGGCCGGGTGGTCTGCGGATTAACGCGGCTTCGCGCACTGAAGCCCGTCTGATCGATGACGAGGGAAATGTGCACGTTCTGGCCGGTTTCGTGCCCGACGATGGCATGCAGCAGGACGAAGTGGTCAGTTTTTTCCTCGGTGAAGGGCGAAGTTATCGTCTGTATCAGCCGCGCGGCGGTGATGGCGTTGGGGCGGTCGCCGACGGCGCCATTCTCTCGCCCATGCCGGGGCGCATCATCGCGGTGGAGGTTGCGGCAGGGGATGTCGTCATCAAGGGCCAACGACTTGTCACGCTGGAGGCGATGAAGATGGAGCATTCGCTCACCGCCCCGTTTGACGGTATTGTCGCCGAGCTTGATGCCGAGACAGGCGCGCAGGTCAGCGAGGGGCGCATGCTGGTGAAGGTGGTGCGTGGGGATCAACCGGCTCCCTGAGCGCGGAGGGATGGCGCATGGCGGAGAGCAACCCCCTGCCGTCGCCCCGGCTTCGAGCAGCGCCTCCGCTGGATTGGCCCGCCAGCGTTGCGCAACCGCCCGGCGTCGATTAATCATCCACCCACCCGGATGAGGACAGCAAAGCTGCTCAATCTGCGCAATCCTCTCCTGCTGAAGGGGAGGGAAATATGGGAGAGATACCGATGGCTTTTGATTTCACTAACAAAAATGTCATAGTTTTTGGCGGCACCAGCGGGATTAACCTAGGCATTGCCAAGGCATTTGCGCGGTGCGGCGCGAACCTTGCTGTGGCGAGCCGCAGCCAGGATAAGGTCAACGCCGCAGTCGCTGTATTGCATGGCGACAAAAAAGCACTCGGCTATTCGCTTGATGTCCGC
>JBBQAU010000300.1:0-2292 GCA_038316685.1 Sphingomonadales bacterium | reverse complement strand
GGGACGCGGCCACCTGGCCACCTATAGCCCGAAAGACCTTACCCAGCCACCTTCGCCTCAATCGCGTCCCAGATCATTCCCGCGACATCAGTGCCATCAAACCGCTCAATCGCCACGATCCCCGTCGGCGAGGTCACGTTGATCTCGGTCAGCCATTTGCCGCCGATCACGTCGATGCCGACAAACAGCAGCCCACGCTTCTTCAGTTCTGGCCCAAGCACCGCGCAGATTTCGCGTTCCCCATCGGTCAATTCGGTTTTCACCGCTGAGCCACCGACGGCCAGATTGCTGCGGATTTCGCCTTTGCCGGGCAGGCGGTTGATCGCGCCTGCGACAACGCCGTCGACCAGCACGATCCGTTTGTCGCCCTTCGCCACATCGGGCAGGAACGCCTGGACCATGTGCGGTTCGCGCCAGCTAGTGTTAAACACCTCAATCAGCGCGGACAGGTTTGCGCCGTCGCTACCGATTTTGAAGATCGCCTTGCCGCCATTGCCGTGCAGCGGTTTGATGACAATCTCGCCATGCGCCGCAAGGAACGCCCGGGCTTCTGCGAGCGAGCGCGTGATGAGCGTTGGTGGCATGAAGCGCGCGTAATCGAGCACGAACACCTTTTCAGGCGCGTTGCGGACACTGGCGGGATCGTTGACGATCAGCGTCTGGTGCGCGATCCGTTCGAGCAGATGCGTGGCCGTGATATAGCCCAGATCAAAGGGCGGATCCTGCCGCATGAGCACGACATCGGCCTCTTTGCCTAAATCAAGGCTGACGGGATCGCCAAGGTCGAAATGATTGCCAACTTCGCGCCGCACGACAACGGGGTGCGCTTGCGTCCAGACGCGGCCATCGGCGTAGTTCAAATCCTCCGCAGTATAGTGAAACAGCCGGTGCCCTCGCGCCTGGGCCGACAGCATCAGTGCAAAGCTCGAATCGCCCGTGATATTGATTGAATCGAGCGGGTCCATCTGGACGGCGACGGCGAGCGACATGGAGCTTCCTTATGGCGGCTAAACTGAGCCTGATGGCCCTTTAGGATTGCGGCGGGACAAAGTCACCCGATCCAGGCATTTTCGATGTGCCTTGGCCTGCTACCCGGCGCAATCAGGATGACGTCGATGCGGATATCCTCGCCCGCCGTGGCATAGCGTGGTGCGAGACTTTCAGCGGCGGCAGCGACGCGTTGCAGGCGTCGATGGTCAATCGCGAAGTCGAGTTCGGCGGCAGAGGCGCGCAGCTTCACCTCGACAAAGGCAATCAGCGCGCCGCGCTTTGCCACCAGATCGACCTCGCCCGCTGGGGTTCGCACCCGCTGGTCCAGAATGCGCCAGCCCTTCAGCCGCAGATACCACGCCGCCAGCCGCTCGCCACGCCGCCCCCGCGCCTCGGCGGCCTTGCGCGCCTGCGTCACCCGCGCAGTTCCAGCGCGCGCGCATAAAGCGCCCTGCGATCAAGCCCAAGCGTCTTGGCAACTTCGCCCGCCGCTTGTGAAACGGTCAGTCGGGTCAGCGCTTCGGCCAAAGCGGCGTCAGCATCGGCTTCGCTTGCCGGGGCGGGTTCGCCCGGTGGCGCGACGACGACGACAATCTCGCCCTTGGGTGGCGCATCGGCATAGCGCGCGGCGAGTTGAGACAATGTGCCGGTAACGGCTTCCTCAAAATGCTTGGTGATCTCGCGCGCCACCGCTGCCTCACGGTCACCCAACCCGTTGCGCAGTGCCGCCAAGGTCATGCCGAGTCGCGGGCCTGATTCGTAAAGGACAAGCGTTGCCCGGACGCTCGCGATCTCAACAATGGCGGCTGCGCGCGCCTGCGCCTTTGGGGGCAGGAAGCCGAGATAGAGGAACCGGTCGGTCGGCAGACCCGCCAAGGTGAGCGCCGCGACTGCCGCACAAGGGCCGGGGATCGTGAAGACTGTGTGTCCCGCCGCGCGCGCGTCCCGCACCAGCTTATAGCCGGGATCAGAAATCAAAGGGGTGCCAGCGTCGGACACAAGCGCGACCGCCTCGCTGCCCATTCGGGCGATCAGGCCCGGCCGGGCCTGTTCGGCATTATGATCGTGATAGGGCGTCATTGGCCGCTTGACCCCGATATGGTGGAGGAGCCGTGCCGTCACGCGACTGTCTTCAACCGCAATTACGGCGGCATTGCTCAGCACATGCGCCGCCCTGGGTGACAAATCACCGAGATTGCCGATTGGGGTGGCGACGATATAGAGGCCGGGCGCAAGAAGCGTGTTCATAAGGGGATGTCATGGCAGAGGCTGCAGGGAGACCGCAACGATTCCCGTCGGTGC
>JBBQAU010000299.1:0-2293 GCA_038316685.1 Sphingomonadales bacterium | reverse complement strand
GATGAGCTTTTCCGTGCTGTCGAAGCCGCCAAACTGAGGGGCGCCTTCGTTGCTTTGAGTATCGACGGCTCCAAGAAGTCCGGCGATCAGCAACTCCACATCGAATGGCCGCGTCACGTTTTCTCACGCGAGGTGAGCGTGCACGTTGGACGCTCCATGCTTCGACGGCTTTAAATGAACGGACAGACCCTTGAGGCCGAATGCGTCACGGATCGCCTTCTATTGACCCATTAGAGTGCATATTCGCTGCCGCGGAAATTCCGGGATCGGCGATGCGCTCCGAAATAAATCGCAGCCGTTTCAGTGCTCTAGGCGATAAACGAACGGACACCCTTTCCGCCACTTCAATCGATCATTTGCGCGCCGACGCGCAAACCAGTGGTGCGTGATCGGCGCTACAATGCCAACAAATCGGCGACCTAAAGTGACAAAAGCACCGCGTCAGCGTTCCGAAAATGTCGCCTTTGTTGCCTTAGCGAGCGGTTTTTAAGCGCCAGTCGGGCCGCAAGGCGCAGGCCGCGTCGCAACCGGGGCGGCCCTTAGCTCGTGCAACAGGTGAGCAAGGAGCGTCAAGATCAAGATAGAACGCATCTGGCGGTGTAAGCACAGAGTTTTCCCAGTAGGACAGCGCCACCCCATGCGGCTGCCCACTCCGTTCGACCTGGCTCAAAAGCGTCTTGATCCGGGGTCCGGCGCATCGCAGCTTCCCGAACTGAGGATTGTAAGCCTATGGGTTTGCCCCGCGCCGGTGGGACGAAGGAGATCGTCACCGCCTTCGCACCGGCCACCGATGCTCAAGGCCATTACCCCAGCACTGCGTAGCACAGCGCCAGGAACGCCACGCCGCCGATGCCGGCATGCGTGGCGATCGACATGCCAGCTGCATCCGGCACAGGTCGGGCGATTAGCGGGACGGCAAGACCTGATAACAAGGCGCACACCAGCAACCCCGCCGCCAGCAAGATTCCGCCGCGATCGGCAACAGTCGCCGCATTTGGCGCGCCGCGCAGGATGACCGCCAGCACCTCGACACTGCCGAGCCCCAGCAGCAGATGGATACCGACGAGCATTGGCTTGTTGCGCACCCCGCGCAGGAATTGCCAGCCCATGTAAAGCCCGATGCAGGTCGTCAGGCCAATTATGCCAAGCAGCGTCGTTTCGCCCATTGCTATCTCCCCGGTCGCTAACGTTGCCAGGACCATAAGACAAACCGGGGGCAGTTCGCCAGCGCGTCGTTTATCAAAATTTTACCGGTTTTTGGCATGAATGATCGTCATGATTAACAATGTCATCGAACGATTAGAGGGTCGGTCCGCCAGTGAATTAATGCGGCTGACGCTGCTCAATGCGCGCCATTCGATCAAGGCAATGCTGCCCGAGGCGCGGCGCAGGGAGCGAGCGTTTCGCGCCTTTGACGAGCGTTGGGGCACCGATACTTTTGCCATACGCGAACTGCATACGCTGGCGGTTGATCGCTCGTTGGCGGCTCATGCCCGCCGCTATCAGGCCAGCAACGGGGCGGGATTTCCGGAATGGATCGCATCGCTCGGCATTGACCCGACCAAACACAGCTTCATCGATTATGGCTGTGGCAAAGGCCGGGCTGTGTTCGAGGCCGCGCAATTTCCCTTTGCAAGGTCGATCGGCGTTGAATTTTCGGCCGAATTGGTCGCGATTGCGACGGCGAACCGCGATTTAATTGCCGCGCAGAACGGGTTAAAGACACCGGTTGATATCATCTGTCAGGATGCTGCCCAGCATATCCCGCCGACGGGGCCGCTGCTCTGTTATTTCTATGACCCTTTTGACGTGCCGATCATGGCACCGGTTGCTGATCGGCTCGCGTTGCTCGATCAGCCGATTAGCATCATCTATCTCGAACCCAACTGCATCAATGAATTTCGCCGCCATAAGGGCTGGCATGAACAGGAAGTCGCAGGTGCGATCACGCTCCAAAACGCAGCAGCGCTGGCAGCTTATTAGCGCCGATCAGATCGACGCCATTCATAGGGCGAAGCACAGCCCGCCTGATACCGGGGTGATATTCCCAAATGATAAGCCAATGGTGCGTGAAGCGTTGATGCTGACCACTTACCCGTTGGCACATCGGATACCGCGCGCCTGCGCAAAGAACGCTCTATGCGCGACAGGAGGGGAGGGCTGATCCCAGCCGCTCCCCCCAAATTGCAGCGACCGTGGTTATGGCATCAGCACGGTATCGACGACGTGGATCACACCATTGCTCTGGTTGACATCGGCGATGGTCACCATCGACATGCCACCCTTGGCATCA
>JBBQAU010000298.1:0-2321 GCA_038316685.1 Sphingomonadales bacterium | reverse complement strand
AGGAGTTTTCCGACTGGCCGACCATTCCACAGCTTTACATCAAGGGTGAATTTGTCGGCGGGTCAGACATTATGATGGAAATGTTTGAAGCGGGCGAATTGCTGACGCTGGTGGAATCGCAAGGCTTGGTGAAGGCGGGTTGAGGCTTGCGCCTTATCGCGTTTCTCCTGACTCCCCCTGCCTCGGCGTCATTCCCGCGAAGGCGGGAATCCAGCGCTGTTGATCGCCACGGTTCCACCTTTCGCCGTTGTCGTCGATTGATTCCCCTTTTGCGGGAATAACGATCAACGGCGCGCGCATCAGGGTCGCGCCCGCTCTCTTGTGTTGATCAGGATAGGCCGGGGCGGGCGGGTTGATGCGAGACCGGAAAGTCAAAAGCAATCAACCCGCCCAGATGAAGCGAGAGCCGCTCGGCTGCCTGAAATAAAGCACTTGCCGTGCCAAGCCGCCGGGGTTGAGGATTTCCTAGGGCAAGAATGGTTAATGAACTGTAGCGCGGGCTGTAGGGTGTAAGGAAAGCCGACAGTTCGGAGCCTCTTTGTGACCCTCGCGGTTGGTGACGGACGTCATCGTTGTAAGCGGCGATCGCCCGTTCCGCGCGCACCGGGCGGTTGGGCTTGGATTTGCGACCTGCTGCCGTGGCATGCCTGCGTCACGGGCGGGCCGCAACGTGCGGGAAGTGGGCAGCCAGGCATAGGCAGTTGCCACGCGGCCTCTGCCACCAACAAGACGCGCGACCCCAGATCAAACCTGGATGACGAGGGGTGGGCGCTTCACCAAGAGCTCCGCACCAGTTGGTGCAGCCTGCGGCCATCGCTGCGAGAATGAGCGAATTTGGCGAGTCACCCCCTTTTGTTGCCAATCATGGCCCTTGTCTTTGCGCGGCCAAACCGCCATTTTTGCACGATGGACACGCTCCCGACCGGCGATTGCATCGCTTATGAGCCCTTGGTGGCGCGCGTGCTTGCGACTAACCCGTCGCCTTTCACCTATACCGGCACCCAAACGCATATTGTGGGTATTGAGGATGTGGCGGTGATTGATCCCGGCCCTGCTGATCCCGCCCATATCGATGCGATCGTGCGCGCGATTGCAGGGCGGCCCGTGGTCGCCATCGTCATCACCCACACCCATAACGACCACAGTCCCGGAAGCAGGCCGCTGAAAGCGCGCACCGGCGCGCCGATCATCGGCTGCGCGCCGTTGGTGCTTGAGGAAATCGGTCCGCGCGCGGACGCTTCGTTCGACAAGGATTACGCGCCCGACCAGGTGTTAAAGGACGGCGAGTCGGTCAGCGGGACGGGGTGGACGCTGACGGCGGTTGCAACGCCGGGGCACACCTCCAACCATCTCTGCTATGCTCTGGAGCAGACAGGTGCGCTGTTTACCGGCGATCATGTGATGGGCTGGTCAACCACCGTCGTCATGCCGCCCGACGGCGATATGACCGCGTTCATGGCGAGCCTGAATATGCTGCAGCACCGCGAGGACAAGCGCTATTATCCGGCGCACGGTGAGCCAATCGACAATCCGCGCCAGTTGGTGCGCGGCCATCTCGGCCATCGCCGTCAGCGCGAGGCGCAGATTTTGCGCGTGCTGGGCGAAGGAATCAGCGCGATCCCCGATATGGTTGAACGCATGTATGTCGGCGTTGATCGGCGGCTCTACGGCGCGGCGGGGGGATCGGTGAAGGCGCATTTGATCGATCTGGCCGGGCGCGGGCTGGTAATCGCGGACGGGGATGGCTGGCGGCTGGCGGCATAGCGGGTGGTCAGGCGGACGCAGTTCCTCTGGCTGATTGCGGCGCTGGTGCTCGCGGGGATTGGCTACAAAATCTACAGCGACTGGCGCGCCGCTTACACCGTGTCCCGGCGTGACGATGGCCAAGCGATTTCGCAGGTGGTCACCGCCACTTTTTCGGGCGCGACGGCGCTAAAGGTCGCCACGCTATCCGGTACTGCCCAAGGCGTGGCGAGCGACAGCCGGGGCTTTGGGTTTCTCAATTCGGATCGGGTCATGAAGGCGCCTTACACCGTCGATTATTTCGTTGACCTGTCTGGCGTGTCGGCGCGGCAAATGATCTGGGATGAGGCAGGTCAAACGCTTGTCATCAAGGTGCCCGATGTGACGGTCGCGCCGGTCAACGTCGATGAGTCGCGGCCAACCCTGGTTGAAACGCGCGGTATCTTCGTGACGCGCAAGGCATCGGAGAAGCTCGCGCTGGACGCTTCGCGACAGGCCGAGGCGCAGGCACAGACAAAGGCGCTCTCGCCCGTCTATATGGGGAAGGCCCGCGACAGCGCCCGTCAAAAACTCGCGCA
>JBBQAU010000297.1:0-2349 GCA_038316685.1 Sphingomonadales bacterium | reverse complement strand
CCTATCGCGTCAATCTTGATATGCTGGCGCTTGTCGCGCTGCTGACGGGGAGTTTTCTGGTCTATTCAACCCAGTCGTTATCGGTCACGCGCCGTTTGCAGGCCTTTGCATTGATGCGCACACTGGGGATGCAGAAGCAGGGGCTGATCCGCCTTGTTGTGTTCGAGGGTATCACGGCAGGGCTGATCGGTGCCATTCTCGGGTTGGCGATGGGCTATGGACTTGCGGCCGGTGCGTTGCGGCTTCTCGGCGGCAATCTGGGTGCTGGAGCTTTTGGTGATGTTGCCCCCAGTCTGATCTTTGCGCCCGGTGCTGCTTTGATATTTTTCATGCTGGGGATCGCGGCGGCATTGGGCGGCAGCATCGTGCCGGCGCTCCAGGGCGCGCGCGCGGTACCCGCTATCGCGCTCAAGAATGCTGGTGACGTGATTGATCCGCGCGCACGGACTGCGCTGTGGCCAGCACTGTTGCTGACGGTGGCGGGGACGGCCATGACCTTCTTACCCGCGATCGCGCAGCTGCCGTTGTTTGGCTATCTCTCGGTCGGTCTACTGCTCGCGGCGGGAATTGCCATGATGCCGATTGTTACCCGCTTACTGTTGGGACTCTTAGCGAGGCATACAGGCTGGCCCGCCGTCTTTGATCTTGCCATCCAGCATTTGCGCGGCGCACCCGGTGCCGCCACGACCGCGTTGAGCGGAATTGTTGCCAGCACGGCGCTCATGATTGCGATGGCTGTAATGGTCACCAGCTTTCGCGGTGCGGTCGATGCCTGGCTCGGCGATATTCTCAGCGGCGACCTGTATCTGCGCACAGAGCCCGGGACGGGCGGTTTTGATTCCGCCACGCAGCAAACATTGGCGCGTGTCACGGGCGTGAAGCGGATTGAGTTTAGCCGTCAGGTCCCCATCTCCCTGGCCGCTGATCAACCGCCAATGCTGCTGATCGCCCAACCGATAACATCGACCAAGGGTGAAATGACGCTGATTGGTGCTTCCGTAGCGGTCCCATACGGCACCATTCCGATCTGGCTTTCAGAGCCCGCCGCGCGTCTGCTCGGGCGCGTCGCAGGCGACGTCATCAGCCTCCCGATTGGCGAGGGGCGGCGCTTTGCAGTGGCAGGGATTTGGCGCGACTATGCCCGGCAGCAAGGGGCAATCGCAATTGACAGCGAGGATTATAATCGCCTGACCGGCGACACCCACCGCGATACCGCCAAGGTCATTCTCGGACCCGGCGGCAAACCGACGACAGTCGGCCGAGCGTTGATCGCCGCTGCGCCCCCCGCGCTTGTGGGACAGGTTCAGACAGCAGAGCCCGCCGTGCTCCGCCGTTTTGCCTTGAAGCTGTTTGATCGCAGTTTTGCTATTACGTATCTGCTGGAGGCGGTGGCGATCATCGTTGGTCTGGCGGGCGTCGCGGCGACGGCGTCGGCGCAGGTGATTGCGCGTACCCGCGAATTTGGCATGCTCCGGCACATTGGCTTTAGCCGTCGCCAGATCATTGCGATGCTCGGCTGCGAGGGGGCCCTGCTGGGGCTTGTCGGCGGGCTGTGGGGGATGGTGCTCGGCATTGCGATCAGCCAGGTGCTCATTCACGTCATCAATCCGCAATCTTTTAACTGGACGATGAATACGGTATTTCCGGTTGGTCTCATGGCATCGGTGATGGGCGCGCTCGTGCTGGCCTCAATGCTGACGGCGATGCTGGCGGGCAGGCGTGCGGTTTCGGTTGACGCGGTGCGCGCCGTGCGAGCCGACTGGTGAGCGACCTGCGCAATTTGCTGGCTTTGGCAGCGTTGGTTACAACCGCCGCGACAGTGCCCTTTACCTATCCGGTCGTTATCCCGGGTCGCAGCTTCGCCTTTCCTGCTGATCATGGCGCACACCCCGATTATCGCACCGAATGGTGGTATGTGACAGGCATGGCCAGCGGGGCTGACGGCAAGCCAATCGGCTTTCAGGTGACCTTTTTTCGCACGCGCCCGGCTGTCGATCAGGCCAACCCCAGCGCCTTTGCAGCAAAACAGGTGATGTTTGCGCATGTCGCGGTGTCCGATCCGGCACAAGGCCGCATCGTGCATGATGAGCGCGCGGCGCGCGCGGGCTTTGGACTTGCCGGGGCCAGGGTGGGGGATGCCGATGTTAACATCCGTGATTGGCGACTGGTTAGGCGCGCGGACGGGCGGTTTACCACCCGGATTGAAGCGAAGGGCTTTGCGCTTGATCTGGTTTTCACGCCCGTTCAGGCGGCGTTGTTGCAGGGGCGGGGGGGATATAGCCGCAAAGGGCCCAATCCAGCTGAGGCAAGCTATTACTATTCGCTGCCGCAAATGCGGGTGGCAGGCCT
>JBBQAU010000296.1:0-2391 GCA_038316685.1 Sphingomonadales bacterium | reverse complement strand
AACGGCGGCAAGTGTTGAACCCAATTCGGACGGGCTGTCTGCCACGCGGATGCCCGCTGCTTCCATCGCCGCAATCTTGTCCTCAGCGCCGCCTCGGCCGCCGGAAACAATTGCGCCTGCATGGCCCATGCGACGCCCCGGCGGTGCCGTGCGGCCAGCGATAAACCCGGCCATCGGCTTTTTGCGACCACGCTTGCCTTCATCAATCAGGAATTGCGCGGCTTCTTCTTCAGCCGAGCCACCTATTTCACCAATCATGATGATCGAATGCGTTTCAGGATCGGCCAAAAACAACTCAAGCACATCGATGAAATTGGTGCCGTTGACGGGATCACCGCCAATGCCAACCGCAGTCGATTGGCCAAGGCCTTCATTGGTTGTCTGAAACACCGCTTCATAGGTCAACGTGCCGGAACGTGAGACGACGCCGACGGTCCCTTTGGAGAAAATAGAGCCCGGCATGATGCCGATCTTGCACTGGCCCGGCGTTAGGACGCCCGGGCAGTTCGGGCCGATCAGCCGCGACCGGGAACCAGACAGCGCGCGCTTGACCTTGACCATATCAAGCACCGGAATGCCTTCGGTGATCGTGACGATCAGCGGTACCTGCGCGTCGATCGCCTCAAGGATCGAGTCTGCCGCAAAGGGGGGCGGCACATATATGACCGATGCGGTGGCACCCGTCATCGCGACCGCTTCATGAACGGTGTTATAGACCGGCAGATCGAGATGGGTCGTGCCACCCTTCCCCGGCGTAACGCCTGCGACCATTTGAGTCCCATAGGCAAGCGCCGCTTGGGTGTGAAAGCTGCCGGTTTCTCCAGTCATCCCTTGCGTGATAACCTTGGTGTTCTTGTCGACGAGGATACTCATAAGCGGTACTATTCCCTGTTCCGTCATGCCCGCTAAGGCTGGCATTTCGCGGCGCGTGAGACCCCGGTTTTCGCCGGGGTGACGGCCAATTAGTTCAAGCTGCCATCAATCGCCTTACACGCCACCAGCAGTTCCCTCACCGCATCCACCGACACGCCAAGGTTGACCTTCGCCTCATCATCGAGTGCGATTTCCACAATCTGCTCGACCCCACCTGCCCCGATGACCACCGGCACACCGACGTAAAGATTGTCGATGCCATATTGGCCGGTCAAATGCGCCGCGGCTGGCAGCACGCGCTTTTGATCATAAAGATAGGCTTCTGCCATCGCGATGCCGCTGGTGGCAGGCGCGTAATAGGCCGAGCCGGTTTTCAGCAGCGCAACGATTTCGCCGCCGCCTGCGCGGGTGCGCGCGACGATCGCGTCGATTTTTTCCTGGGTGGAGCGACCCATTTTGATCAAATCGGGGATCGGAATGCCCGACACGGTCGAATAGCTGATCACCGGGACCATCGTATCGCCGTGGCCACCGAGCACAAAGCTGGTCACGTCCTTGACCGAAACCTTGAATTCATCCGCCAGGAAATGGCTAAAGCGTGATGAGTCGAGCACGCCGGCCATCCCCGCGACCATGTGATGCGGCAGGCCAGAAAATTCCCGCAAAGCCCAAACCATCGCGTCGAGCGGATTAGTGATGCAAATGACGAAAGCGTCGGGCGCGTTGGCGGCGATGCCCTCGCCAACGGCTTTCATCACCTTTAGGTTGATGCCGAGCAAATCGTCCCGGCTCATCCCTGGCTTGCGGGCGACGCCAGCGGTGACGATGATCACATCGGCTCCGGCGACATCCCCGTAATCGTTTGTGCCGGTGATCGTGGCGTCAAAGCCCTCGACCGGGCTGCACTGCGACAGATCAAGCGCCTTGCCTTGCGGCACGCCCTCAACCACGTCGAAAAGGACAACATCGCCAAGCCCCTTGAGCGCCGCAAGGTGCGCAAGCGTACCGCCGATATTACCAGCGCCGATCAGCGCGATCTTTTTGCGAGCCACGGGGGGGTTCCTTTTGACCAAGAGCACAGGGCATCAGGAGCCCGCGAACCGGACGCGACTTAGGCGCTTTGGGCGACACCTGCAACTACCGAAATATGACCGCAAGCCGTTTATTGCAAATGCCTCGCAATTGCGTTTCAATTTACTCCGTGTCCCGCCGCGAGATATCTATCGGACTGCATTTCATTCAGCCGCGAGACCGTCCGTTCAAATTCGAAACTACCATCACCACGCTGATACAGCGCCTCCGGAACCGCATCGGCAGCAGCAACCAACTTCACATTATTTTCGTAGAACGCATCAATCAGCGTCACAAAGCGCGCCGCTTCATTGCGGTTATCCGGTCCTAATTCCGGGATGCCAACGATCATGACGGTATGGAACCGCCGCGCAATCGCCAGATAATCCGCCGCGCCGCGCGCTTCGCCGCACAGCCGCTTGAACGAGAACACCGCAACGCCCTTCA
>JBBQAU010000295.1:0-2440 GCA_038316685.1 Sphingomonadales bacterium | reverse complement strand
TGCGGGCAGATGCGTGCCATCGACCAGCATGACGCCCGTCGTGCGATCATTATCGGTGGTGATATAGTCGATGCTGACCGACAGCCGGACATCGACGCCGTGCGCGCGGTGCTCAGCCTCATAAAAGCGCGAGAGTGGTTCCCCCGCGACGCGCGCCAAAACCCGGTTCTGCACCTCAAGCACCGTCACGTGCTTACCAAGTTTGGTCAGCACAGCGGCTGCCTCCAGCCCGATATAGCCGCCACCGACCACGACGACGCGCTCGACACCGGGCAGTTCTGCAATCATTCGATCAACGTCGTCGCGCGAGCGGACACCGTGGACGCCTGCCGCATCGCGCCCGGCGCAGCTGAGCCGCCGAGGTGCCCCGCCCGTTGCCCAGACCATGGTGCCATAGCCAAGCATCTGGCCGTCCGCCAACGTCACCCGATACCCGGCGGCATCGACCGCGACCACGGGTTGGCCCGTCAGAAACCGAACATTACGCTCGCTCCAAAAAGCGGCAGGGCGGATGAGCAGACGATCAAAGGGCTTGTCACCTGCCAGATAGTCCTTCGACAGTGGTGGGCGTTCATAGGGTATTTCAGGCTCATCACCGATAATCGTGATTGATCCGGTAAAGCCATGTTGACGCAGCGCAATCGCCGCCTGCGCGCCACCATGGCCCGCGCCGACAATCGCTACATCAACGCGCTCCATTGCTGCCGTCCCCCGCCGCCACTTACCGCGTCACCTATCGGAATTCAGCGCGCCGCTGGCAAGAACATCCGCTGAAGCGCAGGACGATAGCGCAAGAATTGGGTATAAACCCGCTCCAATATCGCTAACACTACGGTGTTGCGCGCCGCCAGACCTAGCGGCCGCAGCAGCGGAATCGCCCGCCACATCGCGGCAAACGCCGCCGCGCCGTCAAGCAGCTTACCATCTTCTTCGGCATGGAAACGCGCAAGCAGGGCAGCGCGATCAATCGGGCAGGCGGCATCGCTGCCGGGGGCCACATCAATAAAATTGATCCGCCCACGACCATCGAGCCGCCGCATCAGCGCAATCTCGCGCAGGCACAGCGGGCATGCCCCATCAAACCAGACTGTCAGCTTTGCCATGACCGGCATATAGGAATTCTGCCTGTCAGAAAGAAGCTGACCGCAAGGCGGTAGTGCGAATGGAGCGAGCAGATGTGTAACCGAGCCCGCAACGCCGGGGAACCTGATGCCATCATCGAGCGGTTTGGCGCGGGCTGGCTGGCGGATCGTCCGATGGATAATCGCTTTAACCCCACAGAGCTCGTCCCGCGCGGCCGCGCCTGGGTGTTACGGCATGAGGGCGGCCGGCTCGGCCTTGACGTGATGGCATGGGACGTGCTGGGCGGAGCGGCGAAATGGCCGATGACCAATGTCCGCCAGCTTGGCCTGCCGCAGTGGCGCAGGCTCGCCGAGGTGCCCGAGCATCGCTGCCTGATTCCGCTCACCGAATTTTGCGAATGGACGCCCGACAAGGACGCGGTCCACGGCATCAAGGGCGAAATGTGGTTTACCGTGACCGATCAGCCACACTTTGCGGTTGCGGGATTTTGGCAACCGACAACCAAGGGCAATGGCTTTGCAATGGTCACCTGTGATCCTAACCCACTCGTCGCCCCCATTCATCCCAAGGCAATGGTGACGATTTTGCACGAGGCGGACCATGATCGCTGGCTGACCGGCAGCTATGCGGATATTGTTGCGCTTCAGCGTCCCTATCCCGCTGACCAGATGACGGTGCGCGGGCCAGTTTTCCCGACACGAGCGAGCCGCTAGCTCGGTTCCGCGCAGATCGACGATCACGATTGCAAGCATTATTGCGAAGATACATTGGCGAAAACGGCGTGATCGGCAGCACCAATCACCCGGCCATTTGCGAGGTGCCCTGCACAGTGAACATCCCCGGTCGATCAAAAAAGGAGCTGCACAACGAGCATCGGGAATTTACGCCGCCACGCTCAACACATCGTCGGCGTTTCAATCGCTCGTTTTGTCGCCGCGACGCATAGTCAACCCAATCTCTGCGTTTCAAGCACGGCTGAAAACTCCCCAAGATTTGGCCGTCCATGATCTCAACTATGGACCTATTACCTCATTGCTGCCGTTGGATCATTGTCATATCGAGCGAGTTGCAAAATGCAGGGCCTAAACGCCTGGAGGCATGTGAAGCGATTAAGGTAACGGTCATGGAACGTAAAAACGCAATTGTTATTGGCTCGGGTATTGGCGGTATTGCCTGCGCGATGCGATTGCAAAGCTTGGGATTTTCGACGTGCATTGTTGAGGCGCTTGATGCGCCCGGCGGCCGCGCTTATGTCCGTAAAGCAGACGGCTTCACGTTCGATATGGGGCCAACCGTGTTGACCGTGCCGCACTTTATCGAGGAACTATTCTCGCTCGAAATCGACCAAGCCAACCTT
>JBBQAU010000294.1:0-2440 GCA_038316685.1 Sphingomonadales bacterium | reverse complement strand
TTGCTGGTCTTCGGCTGAATCCTCGCCGTCAGGTGCGCCGTCGAGCATAAAGCCATCTTCGGGTTCTTCGGTGACGGACTGGATATAATCGGGTTGGCCCTGGCCGCGCCAGTGATTAGCCACCGCCTGCACCTCGTCATCTGACACGAACGGGCCGTGGACGCGGGCAATCTGTTTGCCGCCGGGCATGTAAAGCATGTCGCCCTTGCCGAGCAGCTGTTCTGCCCCCTGCTCGCCCAGAATCGTGCGCGAATCGATCTTGGAGGTGACGTGGAAACTGATCCGCGTCGGCAGATTGGCCTTGATCACGCCGGTAATGACGTCAACCGAGGGGCGCTGTGTTGCCATGATCAGGTGGATGCCCGCCGCGCGCGCCTTTTGCGCGAGCCGCTGGATCAGAAACTCGACTTCCTTGCCCGCCGTCATCATCAGATCGGCGAGTTCGTCGACGATGATCACGATTTGCGGCAATGGCTGAAAATCGAGCTGCTCTTCTTCATAAATCGGCTGGCCGCTGCCGGGATCATAGCCTGTTTGCACCTTGCGCCCCAGCGGCTGGCCCTTGGCCTTGGCCGCGCGAACCTTGTCATTAAACGAGGCAAGGCTGCGGACATTGACCGAGGCGAGCATCCGGTAACGATCCTCCATCTGCTCAACCGCCCATTTCAGCGCGCGCACCGCCTTGGCAGGCTCCGTCACGACAGGGGCGAGCAGATGCGGAATATCGGCATACATCGACAATTCGAGCATCTTGGGGTCAATCATGATCATCCGGCACTGATGAGGCGTCAGCCGATAGAGCAATGACAGGATCATGCAGTTGAGCCCAACCGACTTGCCAGAACCCGTCGTGCCCGCAACGAGCAGATGCGGCATGGGTGCCAGATCAGCGATGACCGGGTCGCCTGCGATGTTCTTGCCCAGGATAATCGGCAGCTGACAGGCCTGATCCTCAAAACTCTGGCTCGCGACCAGTTCGTGCAGATTGACGGTTTCGCGCCGCGCATTGGGGAGCTCGATACCAATCACGCTGCGCCCCGGGATGGTGGCGACGCGCGCCGAAATCGCTGACATGTTGCGCGCAATATCGTCAGCGAGCTGGATGACCCGGCTGGCCTTGATGCCGCTGGCTGGTTCAAGCTCATACATCGTCACGACCGGGCCTGGTCGTACTTTAACGATCGATCCCTTGACGTGGAAATCATCAAGCACCGATTCGAGCAGCCGGGCGTTGCGCTCAAGCGCTGCCTTGTCGATCAGATTTTTGCCCGATGGCGCGGCTTTTTTCAGCAAATCAATGGATGGCAGCGTGTAATTATCGCGCAGATCAAGCGATGCCTGTGTGGCGCGCGGCTTGGCAATCGACGGGGCGACGGTGCGGTCCGCAATGACGGGTCCAGGCCGCGTTTCCGGGGCGGCAACCGCGCGCGGCGCGGGCTTGCGAATGGATTGGCTTGCCGCTTCTTCGTCAGCATCATCAACTGGCGTGGTTAATTCCTGTTGCGATGGCAAGCGCAGCAACCAGCCGCGTTCGCTCGTGTCAATTTCATAGCTCAGCGCGTAAACAATGATGCCACCGATCCCCAGCAGCATCGCCGTCCCCCGCGCGGCCCACAGCATCATCGCCGGATCGCCCAGTTGCGCGATGACCAGCCGTAGCAGATTGGCCAGACCCAGCCCAAGTGCGCCGCCATAACCCGCCGGAAGCATATTGACCGCGCCGTCGGCGACAAAGGCAAGTGCTGCACCCATCAGGATGACGCTGATCACGCTTTTGAGCAGCATCCGGTGGACCTGCCCCACCGGGATGTCGTGCCAAAGGCGGTTGGCGATCAACAGGCCAAGCGGGGGTAGCAAAATGACGGGCCAGCCAAACAGCGCGAGCAGCCCATCAGCGATGATTGCACCGGGTGCGCCCAGCCAATTCTGGGCCGGACCAGCGGCCGCCGTGCTCAGCGAGGGATCACCCGGATGATAGCTTGCCAGCATCACGCCAAGCAGAACCATAGCCGCAGCAAGTGACAGTGCCGTTATCAATGCGCCGCTGCGCCGCGCGCCGTGTCGCACGGTTTGGCGCCAGAGGGGCGGCGTTGCCTGGCTTGCCATCGCCTCGTCCTTCAGATGTTTGCGGGATGTTCCCTGATATCCACAATCGCGCCTGGCGAGTCCGGCGTCAAGTCACGGTGATTGGCAGCCGCCTGTGACAGCGCTAAAGGGTTTTGATGAACAACGCTGATGTAATTATTCTGGGGGGTGGCCTCGTCGGCTGCAGCCTTGCTCTTGCGCTTGATGCGCATGGTATCTCGACGATCATTATCGATCCCGCCGATCCCGCTGTCACCCTGGCGGCGGGCTTTGACGGTCGTGCCTCGGCGGTCGCCAGCGCGAGCCACCGCATGCTCGACGCGATCGGCATCGGCGCGCTGCTTTCGGGCAAAGG
>JBBQAU010000293.1:0-2443 GCA_038316685.1 Sphingomonadales bacterium | reverse complement strand
TTCTCTGTTTGTTGTGCCAAAGTTCATCGTGAATGACGATGGCTCGCTTGGCGCGCGTAATACCGTCAGCTGCGGCTCGATCGAACACAAGATGGGCATTCATGCAAATTCCACCTGCGTGATGAATTATGACGGTGCGACAGGATGGTTGGTGGGCGACGAAATGAAGGGCCTTGCCGCCATGTTCATAATGATGAATGTGGCGCGGCTTGGTGTCGGCTTGCAAGGGCTTGGGATCGCCGAGGTCGCTTATCAGAATGCGGTGCAATATGCGCAGGATCGCCGCCAGGGCCGCGGGCTTACCGGCACGCAGGAGCCTGATGAGAAGGCCGACACATTGTTTGTTCATCCCGATGTCCGCCGGATGCTGATGGACGGCAAGGCCTTTACTGAGGGGATGCGCGCTTTGTGCCTCTGGGGCGCGCTTCAGGTCGATCTGACGCACCACGCCGCGACTGAGGAGGAGCGGTTGCTGGCAGATGATTTGATCGGCCTGCTCACACCAGTGATCAAGGGCTATGGCACCGACAAGGGCTATGAGATCGCGACCAACGCCCAGCAAGTTTACGGTGGCCACGGCTACATCGCTGAATGGGGCATGGAGCAATATGTCCGCGATGCCCGGATTGCGATGATCTATGAAGGCACCAATGGCGTTCAGGCAATGGATCTCGTCGGGCGCAAGCTTGCCACTAATGGCGGGCGGGCGGTCCAGCACCTCTTTCGTATCCTCGCTGAGGAAATTACCCTTGCCAAGCAAGACCCCCGTCTCGCCGATTTTGCGACCCGGTTGGAACGCGCCACCGCCGACCTGCAGGCATCAACAATCTGGTTCGTCCAAAACGGGATCAGCAACCCCAACGATGTCGGTGCCGGCGCGCATAGCTATATGCATTTGATGGGGATCGTTGCGGTTGGCTTGATGTGGTTGCGGATGGCGACCGCCGCCATCGCCGCACTGGCCGAAGGCGACGGCGACACAGCGTTTCTGGAGGCAAAGCTGGTGACGGCGCGCTACTATTCCGAGCGTATACTGCCCGATGCCGGTGCGTTGCGGCGCAAGATTGAAAGCGGGTCGGATGCCATTATGGCACTTCCCCCTGAAATGTTTGAGGCAGCCTGAGCTAGGGGACTTTGACAGGCGTCGCAACGTTCGTGCGGGGCGATGGTGGTGACGCCGCCGGAGCAACTTTCAACAAGATTTTGCTGCTGGCTGAACCTGCGCTTGGGGCCTCTGCGGGCCGGATGAGCTGGTTGTCCTTAAGCACGTTAGCACGAGTTTGTGCCAAACGCCCTTCTACTGATCCGACCTCCATGGTGCCCTCGTCCGCGACGCTGCGCTTCATACATTGCAAGGGGTTGGCGCGGGGGAATTCGGTGCAGTTCCAAAGCGCCTTTTCAAAGCTGCGTGCTTCGTCGCGTAAATAGCTAAAGGACATCGCCGCGATATCGGCGTCCTCGAGCGGCAATTTTTTTGGCGTCGATTCTTTGGCCGTCCACGCCATGAATTTGCAGTAAGGGCGGTTGTTGCAATTGAGCGCCGCAATGGCCGCCAGGCGTTCGGGTGGTGTGCCCGCAGCGATGGTAACGATGAAGCTGTTCGCATCGTCGGGCAGGGGCGCGGCTGGGCGGCTGTTCAAAGCTTTGAGAAGTTCAAGGTTTGAAGCATCGGGCCGCGCGCTTGCAAGCGCGGTATCAACCGATACCGCGATTGTTTGGTGTGCCGCAGATAGCGCTGCGAGTTTTTCAACAAACGGCTCCACCGTGCGGATTCGGCCGCTAAACGCGGGGGGTGTCCCCCACCAGCCAGTCCAGCGGAAAAACAAATGGGTCCCTACAGCAGTGATCTTATCGAGACTGGCACTCCAATAAGGAACGACCCAATTGGTATGATAATGGGTGGCAAACCCGACCCGCCGGTCAACGCTGCCGTTGAGTGCCAAGCGCGCGTTGCTTTGTGCCCGCAACCAGGCTTCGTCGCTGAACCGGTGCCGGATCAGCGCGCCGTCGCAGGTGAAAGAAAATTGGCAGCCGGTGCTTCGCTCAGCCCCTTCAAAGACCACGCCACAAATGGTCTTCGGGAAAGCCGGATGGCGAACTCTATTGATCACGACCTGAGCAACGGGACGTTGCCCGTCGCTGTCGTCGCCAGCCTCATACAATACAGCCGATGCGAGGCAGTCGATCGCGCGGGCTGCGTCCAGCGTCCCTGATGCGAACCGGAACGGTTTGGCAGACGGATTAGGGGCAGAAGAAAATGGGATTGCTGCATTGAAACTGACAGCATCGACTTGTGCCAGTGTTTCAAACTTCAACGGCTCGACCGATGGCATTTTCGTTCGTGGTACAACCGGCCTGGCCGACAGATGCGGGCGGTTTCGCGCTTCGATGGGGTCAGCGCGCACCACGATCAGCGCCGGGACCACGACGGCCAGCATGCCGA
>JBBQAU010000292.1:0-2457 GCA_038316685.1 Sphingomonadales bacterium | reverse complement strand
CTGTGCAGTGTTTCTGATCCGCCGCAGGTTCTGGCCGAGATCTGGCGCGTCCTGCGTCCCGGCGGGACATTGCGCTACTTCGAACATGTTGCGAGCGATGATCCCCAGCGGCGCAAATGGCAGGATCGGCTCAATCCTGTCCAGCGCGTGGTTGGGGTTGGTTGCAATCTGAACCGCGATACCGTTGGCCTAATGCGCGCGGCGGGTTTCGTCGTCGGTTCGGTGCCGCAACAGATCGAACCCAGCTTTCCGTTCGCCGCTTATCTGCCGTTTGTCGAGGGTGTGGCACAAAAGCCTGCCGAGACGACATATTTTACCGGTCCGGCGTAGCTTTCAAAACCCGAAATTTGTTTTCAATCAACCCACTATTGCCTGAACGAATATTCCGGGCGGCAATGACCAGCCGGTAATTTCCAGCATCCTTGATTGCGCTTGAGCCCGCATAGCCACCCGGTGCTTGGCTGAAGGCTAACGGCGTGCGCGCCATCAACTGGGTGCCTCGATAGAAAAGTGCGTCAACCTCATAATCGGCGGCGTCCCACATCCCGCCCGGTGTAATCGGGCAGCCGCACAACAACGAGATCTTTGCCTCAAGCGCGAATGTTGTGCCGGCATGGACCGGCACCTGCTGCGCGCTGATGAAGTCTACCACCAACCCGGGCAACTCAATTGTCCAACCCTCACCGCTGTCGAGCCTTTGGCCCGGCACCAACCAGCGCTCCGCACTCGCCCGGATTGCACTCGCCGGTTTGCCGAGCGGCCCTTTCACTTCCAGCCGCACGAGCCGCGGTTCGTTGATGTCAACAACGGCTGCAAAATGGGCGGCGTCGGTCGAGGTGCGCAGCGGACTGCGGCCGTTGCTGCGCATGATGCGGTCCGTGTCGCCGGTGCCCCCTTTGGTGATACCTTTGGCAAGGACTTTCCCGCTGCTGACATCGCGGATGACGACCTCTGCCCCGCCCATCGAGTCACCGATAAACTTGGCATCCTTGCTGATGACATAGACCGCAACCGGCAGCGGCTCAGCGTTGGCGGCGGTCGAGGCGATGAGAGCAGCGATTGCTGCGAGGAACCATAACGGGTTCATTGGACAAGCTCCTTGTTAGAAGGCGCGCGCGCGGTGATGATTTCGACGCGGACCGGCATCTGCACGATACCATCACGCATGTGGCGCGTGCAGATTTCAGACAATCGGGCCCGAACGGCATCGCGGATCTGCGCCGGGGCATGGGCGATCGGTGCGGCGGTTGACGACGTTTCCAACAGGAAATCGGCGGCGGCGTCAGCCGCCAGCCCTTGACCCACCACCAACTCGCCCCGCCAGGTCTGTGAGGCTGCGTCCACCAGACCTGCGTGCTCAAGCAGATCGATCAGCTTTTGGGGATCGCCATAACGGCACGGTCCGGGCGCATCTGGGTCGGCGCGCGGGACCTCCATTACCGATTCCATCGCGGCGCGGACAGCAGCCATAAAGCTCACCTCCGGCCCCGGCCCCCACACAGCAAACGCCAATCGACCGCCGGGCACCAGCCACCCCGCAAGATTGGCAAACGCAGCGGCGGGATCATCGAAAAACATCACCCCGAAGCGCGACGTCAGCCGATCAAACCGTTCGGCGGGACGATAGATCGCCGCATCCGCCAGCGTGAAGCCTAGCGCGCCGCCTGACCGCTCGCGCGCCGCTTCAACAAGATCGGGGGAGATATCGAAGCCTTGCACCGCGCTACCAATGGCTGCTGCCGCTGCGATTGATCGTGTCGTGCCGCCGCCGCCACAACCGATATCAGCGATCTGCAACGGCTCGGTGAGACCAAGCGCGGCAATCAGCGGCGCATCGACCCGCGCCAGCATCGATTCCATGCCGTCAAGCTGGTCGCGCCACTGTGCTCCCCGGCTGGCGGCCCAATCATAAACATTGGGGATCGTATTCGTCATGATATCGCTATGCACCCGCCAGTTGATCGATCGGGAACCTGATGGAACTATCAGCGCGCATCGTCCAGCGCCGTTATCGCGCGCAACCGGTAAGCGGCAACGAGTAGTCGTCCCTGTGCCGTCGCCACGGCGGCTTCGGCGGCGATGGAATCACGCGCTGCGTCGAGCGCGACGATTGAAGGCAGCGCTCCAGCGCTCACCTCAAGTCCTGCGCCACCCAATCGACGAATTTACGCACTGCGGGGTCGGCCAGTAGGCCATCAACATCCGTCCGATATCGCTGTAATTCGGAATTGGTAAAATTGGTGATCAGCATCTGCTGGCAAACGGGGTGCATGGGCACCACATCGCGCCCCGACCGGCAGGGTGGCGGCTTCGGTGGCTCGCTAATTCGGCACGGCATCGCCAAAGTCCCAGCCGAATGGCCCGCATCACGCCGGGACGAACTCATGCCGTGGAACTGAAAAGCCGACACAGAGCCTCACGGAGCAAAAGCCGCCAGACGGCTGCCTCCAGGCAACG
>JBBQAU010000291.1:0-2565 GCA_038316685.1 Sphingomonadales bacterium | reverse complement strand
GCGGCTGACGCATCCGGTATCAGCCAGCGCCTCGATAAACGCCTTTTGCCGTTCGGGCGTCCAGCCATCATGCCGGAACCGGCGCGGCACCGCCTCAAATTCGGCCAATGCCGGCCGATCCGCCCTCGCCACAGGCACCCGGTTCCGCATCTTCTCGCTCCTCGCTGGACGTTCAGGGGGGATGACATGGCGCAATCGGGGGTGTGTAGGACAGCGTTTTGTTTGTGGTTTGTTCTTATTACCGAGGTGGGTCAGGCAGCCAAGAGCTGTTCGATCCGGGCGACCGCACGTGCAAACGCAAAACAGAGCTGTTTGGCCTCGTTGGTCGGCAACCAGCTGGCGAGGTGAGGAAAAATCAGCCAATTGTGACACAGCGTTGCAATATCCCACGGATGCTCTGCGCTCACCGCCTGCGCACTTGCGATAATCGCGAGCATATCAATGACGATACTGCTGGCGGCAAGTGGATCGCTGGATAATCTATACAAAAAATAAACCTGCAGCGGGCGAATCTCGCGCCCGCTGGCGATGGCTTGGGCAAAGACCTCAGGATCGGCAGGGACCGGGATATGCGCAAACACATCCTCCAAACCGTCTTTGCGATCGAAGCGCGGCAATCCATCGACGTCACACCGCGCGGCGCGGGTAAATTGCTTCGCCGCGCGCGCAATGACGAAGGTCAGGCCAGCGCGGTATCATCGAGACAAGCAATCGCCCGTCACAGCGTCAGCCCCGCAGGCGGGCAAGCGCGGCACGAACATAGGCAAGATCACGCACGAATTGCGGATGATCGGGCAAGCGGTCAACCAGCGCGGCGATGATCCGCTCGGCATCGGCAAAGCGCGTGATGTGACGCAAGCCGCTTGCCTAGAACAGATCGAGAATCTATCATTAAATAAATGAACAGGAGTCGGCCGTGCAGTCTATCGAGTTTTGTGCGGGAGCGGGGGGGCAAGCGCTGGGACTCGAACAGGCGGGCTTCCGCCATGCGGCGCTTGTTGAAATAGAAAGCGACTTTTCCAAAACACTATTATTGAACCGTCCCGATTGGGACGTCCGGGCCTCCGACATGAATTATTTTGACGGCGCGCCATTTCGCGGTGTTGACCTGTTTGCAGCGGGACTGCCTTGCCCACCATTTTCGGCAGCCGGCAAACAGTTGGGCGAGCAAGACGAACGCAATCTATTCCCCGCTGCACTGCGGCTGATCGATCAAATCCGGCCCCGCGCCATCATGATTGAAAATGTCCGCGGTTTCCTTTCTGCCATTTTTGAGGACTATCGGTTGTCCTTGCGACAGCAACTCGAAAAATTGGGTTATAAAACCGATTGGCGACTATTGAATGCCTCTGATTTTGGCGTCCCGCAACTTCGACCACGCGTCGTCATCGTGGCGATGAAAGCGGATGTTTGGGACTGTTTCGACTGGCCGACCCCGCTGCCGCACAATCCACCAAGCGTAGGCTCTACCTTGCTGGACCTGATGGCGGCAAAGGGATGGCACGGCGCAAGGGGCTGGGCACAACGCGCTAATGATATAGCGCCGACCATTGTCGGCGGATCAAAAAAACATGGCGGCCCCGATCTGGGGCCAACCCGCGCGCGCGCCGCATGGGCGACGTTGGGCGTCGAAGGGCGAACGATCGCAGAAGCGGCACCCGAACCTGATTTTGTGGGGATGCCGCGCCTGACAACGCGCATGGTTGCGCGAATTCAGGGCTTTCCCGATAGCTGGCAATTCTATGGTCGCAAGACAACGGCGTATCGGCAAATCGGCAATGCCTTCCCGCCGCCAGTTGCCAAGGCTGTGGCTACGAACATTCGTATCGCGCTTGCCGCGCACCAAAGGATACATGCGATCAGGGCTGCATAATGGGTGCAAGGGACAGGCTGCGCGATTATTTCCTCAGCCACCTCGGCGAAATCCTGGAGGGCGACGATTTACGGGCAGCATCGGGCGGCATCAGTGAATGGGCGCGACGAATTCGCGAATTGCGGGACGAGGAAGGGTTCCGCATTCTCACCCACAATGATCGTGCAGAAATGAAACCTGGTCAGTATCTGTTGCTCACAGCGACGCCAGAACCCGCTTTTGAGCGCGGCATTTCCAAGGAAACTCGATCGATCGTGCTGGATCGCAATGGGTTCACTTGTCAGATGTGCGGAGCAGGTGCAGGCGAGGCCCACCCCACCGACCCATCACGAAAAACCAGACTGCATCTTGGCCACATTATCGACAAATCAATGGGCGGAACCGATGATCCGTCCAATCTGCGCGCCGTCTGCTCGGTCTGCAACGAAGGGGCGTCGAATATCACGCCCGACCGCCCGTCGCTGATTAAGTTAAAGGCGCAAATCCGCAAGGCGCGCGGCGATGATCAACTAGCCCTATTGCGCTGGCTGATCGAGAAATATCCCGATCAAGCCAGCGCAAGCCGCCGTTAAGCCGCCACCTTCGCCCGGCTTGCCTTTTTGCGCTCGTTTGGATCAAGATACCGTTTGCGCAGGCGGATTGACTTGGGCGTTACTTCGACCAGTTCGTCATCGTCGATATAGGCGATCGCC
>JBBQAU010000290.1:0-2570 GCA_038316685.1 Sphingomonadales bacterium | reverse complement strand
GCAGGGTCTGCGGTTGGCAGCGCGACTCCGTCGATCCGGATGATGCCTTGGCTCGGATCGTAAAAACGCTGGATCAGCTGGAAGAGTGTTGATTTGCCAGCGCCCGATGGTCCGACAACGGCAACGGTATCGCCAGCCGCGACCTTGAGCGTAAAGTCGTTTAACGCGGCAACTTCGGGCCGGGTCGGGTAACGAAAGCTGACGTGATCAAATTCAAGCGCCCCCTGAGGCGGCTGGGGCAGCGCGACGGGATGCACCGGCGCGCGGATTTCAGGGTCCTCGGCGAGCAATTCATTGAGCCGGGCAGCAGCGCCTGACGCCCGCAGGAGATCGCCGTAAACCTCGGTCAACGCGCCAAACGCGCCAGCGACAAAGCCCCCGGTCAGGACGAATGCGGTAATGGAGCCGCCCGTCAGCGTGCCATTGGCAACGTCACGCACCGCATCCCACATGATCAGCACGATCGCGCCGAACAATAGCCCGATAACGGCGGCGGTCATGATTGCGCGCAGCCGGAAGCGGCGCTTGGCAGTCTCGAAGCTGCGCCGCACGGCGGCCTCGAACCGGTCGCCCTCACGCGATTCCTGGCCGAATGCCTGGACAATCTTCATCGCACCCAGCGTCTCTACTGCGATTGAGCCGATATCGGCGACCCGGTCCTGACTCGAACGCGAATATTGCCGCACTCGCCGACCCAGAAACACGATCGGCAGGATGACGATGGGGATCCCGATGACCAGCGACGCGGCAAGCTTGGGTGCCAGCGCAAACAGATAGGCGACGCCGCCCACGCCGATCACCAGATTGCGTAAAGCGACCGATACGGTCGTCCCGACGATCTGTTCGATGATCGCGGTGTCAGCCGTGAGGCGCGACGCGATTTCGGACGGCCGGTTTTCCTCAAACCATTTCGGATCAAGCCGCAACAGATTGCGGTGTACCGCTGTGCGCACATCGGCCACGGTCCGCTCGCCCAGCCAGGACACAAAGTAAAAACGGACCGCCGTCGCGATTGCAAGGACGATGACGACAATTCCGAGTTCCTGGAAATAGGGCCAGATAGCGGCTGGATCGCTCTGCCCGCTAAACCCCTTGTCGACGACCTGTTTGAAGGTCGCCGGGATATAGAGTGTCGCGCCCGCCGCCGCCACCAGCGAAAGCAGCGCCATCGCGATCTGGAAGGGATATTTTGAGGTGAAGCTCCAGATCATCAAAAGACTGGAGATCTTGCGGCGCGGTTCGGGATTGGTTTGGGCTACATCGGTCATAGGCCGCAACGCCTAGCAGCACCGCTGTTCAGCCTCAACGGGAATTGCGCTTTTCGTGACCAAGCCCGCTTGCCGGCATTGCTTGTGCACCGCAGCATGCTATGCGCAAAACTTGACGGGAACGTAACTGTTTCGGGGTAAAGGAACGTTCATGCTCTACAATGCCTATGAAATGCAGCGGTCGATGCTGGCAAGTGCAAGCGCAATGGCCAATTTCAGCGCCGGGTTGCTGCAAAACCCGGCTAATCCGTTCGCCTATTTCGGGGGCGGCCCGGTTATGGGATCCGCGCTTGAGGTATTTGCGCATGCCGCTGCCCCGCGCGGCAAACCCGATTTTGGGTTGGATTTTACCGAGATCGACGGTCGCCAGGTCGCGGTCCATGAAGAAATCGTGCTGCGTAAGCCGTTCGGCCAGCTCAAGCGCTTTGCCCGTGAGGGTGTGGAGGGTGGCCCCCGGCTGCTGATCGTAGCCCCCATGTCGGGCCATTACGCCACGCTGCTGCGCGGCACGGTGGAACGGATGCTGCCCTTTGCCGATGTTTACATCACCGACTGGCGCGATGCAAAGCTGGTGCCGCTGTCCGATGGTCGTTTCGATCTTGATGACTATATCGATTATCTCGTCGAGTATCTCGAGCATATCGGCCCCGGCGCGCACATGCTTGCGGTCTGCCAGCCTTCGGTGCCCTGCTATGCCGCCGCCTGTCTGATGAGCGCGGACAAGCATCCCTGCCGCCCCAGGACGCTGACGATGATGGGCGGGCCAATCGACACGCGCGAGGCCCCGACTGCGGTCAACACGCTCGCGACCGAGCGGCCCTTTTCGTGGTTTGAGCAAAATGTGATCGCAACGGTGCCGATGACATATGCAGGCGCTGGCCGCACGGTGTATCCAGGGTTTCTTCAACTCGCCGGCTTTATGTCAATGAACCTTGGCAACCACATGATTTCGCATTGGGAAATGTTCAGGCATCTCGTCGATGGTGATGACGAGAGCGCGGACGCAACCAAGCATTTCTACGAGGAGTATCGCTCGGTTTGCGACATGACCTCGGAGTTCTATCTACAGACGATTGAGGTCGTGTTTCAAAAGCATGCCATCGCCAATGGCACCTATCTGCACCGTGGCCGTGTGGTCAATCCGTCAGACATCACCGACATTGCGCTGCTGGCGATCGAGGGCGAGCGCGATGATATCTCCGGCCTCGGCCAGACCAAGGCGGCGCTCAGCCTTGCTGATAAGTTGCCCGCCGACAAGAAGCGCTATCTGATGGCGGAAGGCGCAGGCCATTATGGCATCTT
>JBBQAU010000289.1:0-2606 GCA_038316685.1 Sphingomonadales bacterium | reverse complement strand
ATCCTTGTCCAGTGGCTGAAGGCAATCGGCGCACGGGTGATCGGCACTGTCGGCAATCCGTCAAAGGCGGCGCTGGCGACCGGGGCGGGGGCGGAAGAGGTTATCCTTTACGACCATGAGGATGTCGCCAAACGCGTGCGAGTGATCACTGGTGGCGCGGGTGTGCGTGTGACCTATGACGGCGTTGGCCTGGCAACATGGGAAGCCTCGCTCGACGCAACCGGCAGACGCGGGTTGATCGTCAGTTATGGTAATGCCTCTGCGCCGGTGACGGGGGTGTCACTTGGGATTTTAGCGACGAAGGGCTCCCTGTACAACACGCGGCCAACCTTGTTCGATTACTATTCAACGCCGGCGGAGCGCGCAGCGGGCGCGGCGCGCCTGTGGGACATGATCGCAAGTCGCAAGGTGAACATCACAATCGGCCAGCGTTACCCGCTTGAAGCAGCAGCGCAGGCGCATGTTGATCTTGAAGCGCGGCGAACGACGGGGTCGACGGTGCTGGTGGTTTGAGGGTGGCACGGTAAAATTTGTGCGGCAGTCCAATGTGAAAGGGCTATTTGAGATGACACTTCTGCTCACCCGCCGATATATCCTTGCTGGCGCGGCGCTTGTCGCAGCCCCTGCTCTTGCTCGATCGCGTCGTCATGATTTTGATCTGATCGTGATTGGAGCTGGGCTATCAGGGCTCAACGCCGCTGTCGTTGCGCAGGGCGAGGGCGCTCGCGTTCTGGTGCTCGAGGCGCGCAACCGGATCGGCGGCCGAATTTACACACTTGATGATCTCCCCGGGCGCCCGGAAGCGGGCGCAAATACTTTTTCCGATGGCTATGGTTCCACGCTTTCTGCGGCTGTTGCCGCCGGGGTGAAGATGGAGGATATCACGCCGAAGTTGCGCCGCGCCCAGCCTGCGGCCCTGATCATCAACGGCGAACGCATCAACCGCGAAGATTGGCCCCGGCACCCGTCCAACCCACTGCCCGAGGCGTTTCGTAAGTATATGCCGGCTGAGGCTGGCATCAGAGCGATGCAAAGTCACCCAATCGTCGCCAACCCTGAAGCGTGGATCGATCCTGCAAACACCATTGCGGATTCGTCTGTGGCGGATTGGCTGTCCAGCCAGGGTTTTTCTGACGCTGCCATCGCGCTCGCGTGGGATACATTGCCCGCTTACGGAAACTCGGCCGCCGCCGCCTCGGCGTTGCACATCGGCTTTATCCAAGGCTGGCTGAATCGACAGCGCGAAATAGGCAGCAAGCAATATGCCGTCGAGGGCGGCAACCAGCGGTTACCCGAAGGCTTGGCCGCCAAACTGGCTGAACCGGTGCACCTGAACCACATTGTCCGCAGCGTCCGCCAGACAAGCAGCGGAATTGCAGTGACGACCACCGATGGCAAGACGTTCACTGCGGCAAGCGCGATTCTCAGCGCACCGCTATTAGCGCTGCGTAACATAGGTTTTGATCCGCCGCTGCCGCCACTCCAGGCGGAGGCTGTCGCCAAAATCGGCTATCAGGCGATTTCCATGATTTTCCTTGAGGCGCTTTCTCCGTTTTGGCTCACTGATGGCATCAGCCCCTCGATGTGGACCAACGGCGATGCCGGGTGGGTCACCGCCGCCCCTTTCGGTGAAGACCCGGCCCAACCGGTCAACGGTATTGTCGTTCACGGTAGGGCCGGGCTCGCTCGGCGCTGGCAAGCGATTGGCGGAGCTTCCGCAATGGCGAGCACTATCACTGCGATCGAACGGCTTCGCCCTGCTGCCAAAGGCCAACTGCGCGCGCTTCACTATCAGGCATGGGCTGACGATCCACTTTGCGGCGGCGCTTGGGCGATCCATGCTCCGGGCCAGCCGCGCCGCCTCGGGCAAGCGCTGGGACTGCCCCACGGCCGACTATTCTTTGCCGGAGAGCATTGCTCGCATGATCAACGCGGCATGGAAGCGGCTGCTAGTTCTGGTTTTTCAGCAGCAATGGCCGCATTGACGTTTAGCCAAGGGCGGCGTTCGGGCTGAACGACGATCTTCCGATAGCGTCACAGTCTTACCCAATCTCCACCAATTCCAGCAACTCTCCCGCGGGCCCAACGACGCTCGCGACGCGCCGCCCGCCATAGACCGGGCCGTCGCGCGCCACAGGCGGGGTGATGAAATCCAGGCCGCGCCCGTCGAGGCGGTCCACCGCCAGCGTCACGATCGCATTGCCCGGCGGCAGCAGGTCCGCGTCGCCTGGACGAGCAGTCGCCTGGGCGGGGTAATCGTCGATCTCGATAATTGGCATTCGGCCCTTTTGCGCCATGCTGAGGCCGTGAAGTGTGTCGAGCGGCAGGCCGAACGCCTTGGATATCATCGTATAGGGGATGGTATAATTGCCGCCTTCCTCAAGCCCGAGATGCTGCGCGTACCAGGCCATCGTGCCCGCCCGGTCGGGGGTCGCGAGGATCATGATGAAGAGGTGGTCGATCGGTGAATTGGCGGGCGGCAGATCAGAGGTTGGCGTATTGGATCGCACCTCGTTGAGATAGATCATCTCGCGCCCGCGCCCGAGCATTTGCATTGCGACGAAATAGGGCAGACCGGGAATTTCCCTGGGGGCGCCGATGATGTC
>JBBQAU010000288.1:0-2621 GCA_038316685.1 Sphingomonadales bacterium | reverse complement strand
TTGACGACCGCACCGGCCGCGCCGTCACTTCGGCCCACCCCACCAATCTCCCCCGCGTTGCATGTCCCGTTAGTTACAGCGGTGTTTTTGATCCAATGCCTAGAGGCCAACAATCTCTCCCGCGTTGCACGTCCCGTCAGTGCCACCGATCTCAGCGCCATTGCAAATTGAGTGAAAGCCCGATCAAAAAGTCGAGTCGTAAGGCGCGTGCCGCCCTTGGGGTATCTCGTCATGCGTAAGCTTCGCGCCCTAATGTTTGCGCTCGCGCTGGCGATCCCATCCAACGCGATGGCGCAATCCGCTTCGGTTGACCTGGGGCAAGGATCGGTCTCGGGACGCGCAATTTCGCTGGTGTTGATGTTGACAGTGCTCAGTCTGGCACCGGGCATCCTGATGGCGGTGACATCGTTTACCCGCATCGTCGTTGCGCTGTCGTTGCTGCGGACGGGAATTGGGGCACCCGGCGTGCCACCGAACCCGGTGCTGATCAGCCTGGCGCTGTTTCTGTCGTTCTTTGTCATGGCGCCCACGTTCGAACAGGCGTGGGAAAAGGGCGTCAATCCATACACCGCCGGCAAGATCACCGAACAACAAGCGTTCGTCCGCACCTCGGAGCCATTTCGCCAGTTCATGCTCAAGCATGTCCGCAACGACGACCTTCAGATGTTTTCCGACTTGTCCGGCAAACCGCCGGTCACGCGTGCGAAAATGCCGCTGACAACGTTGTTGCCGGCTTTCATGATCTCAGAACTGCGCCGCGCCTTCGAGATCGGCTTCCTTTTGCTCTTGCCGTTCCTGATCATCGATCTCGCCGTGTCGGCCGTGCTGATGGCAATGGGCATGATGATGCTGCCGCCGCCCACCATTGCGCTGCCGATGAAGATCATCTTTTTCGTGCTCGTCGATGGCTGGGCACTGGTCGCGGGGTCACTCATCCGAAGCTTTGGCAACCCTGGATGAGCGTGGCGATCCAAATTTAATTGAAGCGCAATTCGCTGACCAGCCAACGTGTGAGGTCGGCGAACGCGACCTGATCTGCAAAAGCAACGCCGATGGTTGCGCCAAACACCCATTTCACCGTCGCATGCCGCGATGCGAGCCCAGGCGTAACAAGGAGGACGTGGTCGTCGAGTTTGGCTGACCCCGACAAGGTAATTCGAGCCCCTCCCTGCGAAATGTCTTCAAGCACCCCGGTGATAATGTAACCGTCCCGCCGCAGGACAACGGGACAGCGCGTCGACAATCGCAGTGACTTGGGTAACTGCGGATTGGTCGTCAGCATTGCCTCGACGTTGATCTTTTGATCTAGGCTCAGTCCCACGCTTGGCAGTTTTGCCCACACCACCACACCATAAACGACCGCGCCGTTTTTCAATTCGATGCAAACATGCTCGCCGATCGTGACGGGTGCTGTCGTCTCAAAGAGCATCCCACCAGCGGAAAGGTTGCGAATTCGGCACAGATAATCGCGTTTTTGTATGGTCAGCCGCGCGATGAGCAGAATTGTGGTCAGCCGAGCTTCACGCGGGGCCAATTTGGCTGTGTCCGTTGCAAACAGTGCCTGGTTCATGGAGAGTTATCCTTTCAAGGCGCGGCGGATTTCGGCCGGGTGCGCGATCATGCCGGTGTGGCCTGCATGATCACCACACGGCGCACGACCTTCGCGCCGAACGCTTCGTTGGCGGATGCCATCACGACTTTGCGAAATAGGGCGAGTTCGGGGAGCATGCCGTCCGGGCCGCTGGCCATTGGAGCGCGAAAGGTGCGCATGTTGATCGCATCCAGCAGCAACGGCAGCCGCACGGTTACGAATTCGCTGTCGCTATCCTTGGTCTCCAGCTGGACTTCGAACGACACATAGCCCGACAGTCGGCCATCGGAGGACACGAGCGGGGCGAGGATCTTGCCGGTCGGGACGAACGCGGTCGCCAGCTTGGGCCGGGCAGCGGGCTGCGCAACCGGGGCTGGAAGCATTTGATGCACGCCAAACGCGGCCCCGCCACCGACACCAAGGCCAGCGATGAGGAGCAACGGGATGAGGAGGGCGGGTTTCACGGCGTGCGATCAGAATTTGAAACTGGGATCGCTGGGGAGCGCGGGCGCCGCGCCAAGCGCAACGATCGTGATCCGGCGATTTTCAGGGCGGCTTGGTTCGCCGGGGTAGACCGGTTGCGTTCCCGCCAGCGCGACGACCTCGGCGAACCTGTCTGCGGTCAGACCCGCCGCGACCATGGCCGAGCGCGCGGCCAGCGCGCGATCAGCGGACAGGCGCCAGTTTGCATCGCTTTGGCCGCCGATCGAATCGGTATGGCCTTCGATCGCGATCTGCGCGCCCGATTTCGACAGCTTCCGCGCGATCTCGCCCAGCATTGCCCTGGCAAAGGGATTAAGCAGCGCAGTCGCGCCGACGAACATCGGTCGCTGGGCTGTGTCCATCAGGCTGATGCGGACGCCGTCGCGGTCGGGCTCGACACGGATGCTGTCCTGCGCGTCTTTCCCGGCTGGGCTCGCTTGCAGCGCAACCCGCATTTCCTGCGCCATCACGCGCATCGATGCATCGGGAATGTTGGCGGTGCCGCCGCGCGAGATGCCGCGCGTGGCGGATTCCGAGGCGGGCTGGC
>JBBQAU010000287.1:0-2624 GCA_038316685.1 Sphingomonadales bacterium | reverse complement strand
ACGTAATGTTTGTCACGACCGCAAACACGCTGAACCTGCCGCAGGCGCTGCTCGACCGGATGGAGATCATCCGGCTGGAGGGCTATACCGAGGATGAAAAGGTCGAGATTGCCGAGCGACATCTGATTGCCAAGCAGATCGAGGCACACGGCCTGAAACCGGGCGAGTTTGAGCTGACCAATGGCGGTTTGCGCGCGCTGATCCGTTATTACACCCGCGAGGCGGGCGTCAGAACGCTGGAACGTGAGATCGCCCGACTGGCGCGCAAGGCGCTCCGACGTATCCTTGAGGGCAAGACAACCGGCGTTGTTGTAACTGAAAGCAATCTCAACGACTTTGCCGGGGTCCAGAAATACCGATTTGGCATGAGTGAAGAAGAACATCAGATTGGCGCGGTAACGGGCCTTGCCTGGACCGAGGTTGGCGGTGAATTGTTGACCATCGAATCAGTGACGGTTGCGGGCAAGGGACTGGTGCGCACGACGGGTAAGTTGGGCGATGTGATGAAGGAATCGGTTGAAGCCGCGATGAGCTTTGTCAAGGCGCGGGCGCCCTCCTATGGCATCAAGCCGAGTTTGTTTGCGCGCAAGGACATTCATGTCCATCTGCCCGAAGGTGCCGTGCCAAAGGATGGTCCGTCAGCAGGGATCGGACTCGTGACCTCGATAGTGTCGACGCTGACGGGAATTCCGGTGAGGCGTGATATTGCGATGACGGGCGAGGTGACGCTGCGCGGCCGCGTGTTGCCGATTGGCGGATTGAAGGAAAAACTGCTCGCGGCGCTGCGCGGCGGGATTACGACTGTGCTGATCCCTGAGGAAAACGAAAAGGATTTGGTAGAACTTCCCGCCAATATCCGCGACGGATTGACGATTATTCCGATCAAGCATGTCGATGAAGCGTTGCGACTGGCGCTGACCGATCCGTTGACACCGATTGACTGGACCGATGCGGATGAACTTGCCGCGCTGCCGCCGACCGGGATTGCCCCGATCGCAGGTGGAATTCACCACTAACGTAAATTCGCAAATTGAGGCTATTGTTGGCGGAATAAGACGGATTTGTTTTGACAGCGCCGGGGGAACAACGATTAATAGCCGTCCGGCTGGGCCGCGACTCATTTTAGTTCTGTGATGTAGATTTAAAAAGCGGGGATTTTGGGGATGAATAAGCAAGAATTGATCGGCTTTGTTGCCGATACAGCGGGCCTGACCAAGGGCGACGCAAGCAAGGCCGCTGAGGCAGTGTTTGAAGCGGTGACAGCATCACTGAAGAAGGGCGACGAAGTGCGGCTGGTTGGCTTTGGCACGTTTTCAGTCACCAAGCGCAAGGCATCGACCGGCCGCAACCCGCGCACGGGCGAGCCAATGACGATCAAGGCATCATCGCAGCCCAAGTTCAAGGCGGGCAAGGGCCTGAAAGACGCCGTCAACTGATGCGGTGCCGCCGGGGCTGGACAAGCCTTGGCTGCATGCTAATGCAATCGCCGAGGGCGGCGGGAAACCGCCGTCTTTGGCTTTGGTATCCCAGCATTCCGGGCGCGTAGCTCAGTGGTAGAGCACACCCTTCACACGGGTGGGGTCGCAAGTTCAATCCTTGCCGCGCCCACCACGCAGCTTGGGATGCCATCCTCATCGCGCCTCAATTTCAGGATCACGGCGGTCGATTGGTTTGCCTGGCCGTCACGAATCCGTCACGGGATCGCCATAGGACGGCGATGTTGGTCCGGCGGGAGAGAAGTGTGCGTGGTGTGGTGCTGATCCTGGTGAGTGTCGTGGCTGCGTGTTCACCATCGGCTGATCCCGGCACAGCCAGTGGTGGTCAAAATGCGGTCGTCGGCACCCCCTTGCCAATTCCAGTCGCCGAGCCGAAATCAGAACGGTTGTTGGCCTCATCGCCAGCCGCAGCCGAGGCGCGCGCAGTCGTTGAGCGCTATTTCCAGCTGGTAGAGAAGCAACACTATGCGCAGGCGCGGTCACTCTGGGGCAATGGCGGCGCTGATTATCGCGGATCAGTCGCGCAATTTGCCGATAGTTTCAGGGTCTTTACGCGCTACGAACCCGAAGTCGGCGCGCCGACGGCTATCAAGGAAAGCAACGGCATGCAGTATATCAGCGTGGCAGCAACCACGCATGTTACCTTGCGGAAAACGGGCCGCAAGCAGGACCGGGCGGGTCCGGTGCTGCTCAAGCGGTCTGCCGATCTATCCGAGACGGCTGACGATAAAAAGAACTGGCGGATCTGGGGCACCGACCTGCGCGTTGCACATTAAAGCGAAATGCGTGAAATATAAATCGTCCGGGGAGGCCGTCCGGGCTGATCCTGCCGGGACGGCCTGTCGCTCTGCAGTTTAGAAATTGAGGCTTAAACCCAGTGCAGCGGTGGTGCCCAGAACGTAGCGGTTATAAAAGATCCGGTTGGGGCCATTTTCCTGAAATTCCTGAAAAATCGTGCCCGTGATATTGCGGACTTCAAATTTCAGTTCGACCGGCACCTTCAAAAACTTGATGCCCTGCCGCGCGACAAAATCGAGCCGGAAGCCCGGAAGTTCAAACACGTCTGGCTGTCCAGCCCCGCCGCGCAGCGATGCCCGTCGGCTGGCATAGCTCAGCAGGAAGGTTTGC
>JBBQAU010000286.1:0-2670 GCA_038316685.1 Sphingomonadales bacterium | reverse complement strand
CATCTTGCGCCGGGGCAGGCGGGAGACCGCGCGAGCAACCATGTCGACGGCCACGGCGTGCCGGTGCCGCATTTCGGTCTGGTGCTCGGCATGGAGCAATGGGAGGCGCTGGCCGAGCGGCTGCGCGCAGATGGCGCGGATTTCGTGATCGAGCCCATGGTGCGTTTCAAAGGCGAG
Organism: Sphingomonadales bacterium; assembly: GCA_038316685.1. Taxonomy (GTDB): domain Bacteria; phylum Pseudomonadota; class Alphaproteobacteria; order Sphingomonadales; family Sphingomonadaceae; genus Sphingomonas. The sequence continues at coordinate 2,493 of JBBQAU010000286.1, read as the reverse complement.
CCGGGCGAACAGGCGACGATGTTCCTGCGCGATCCATCAGGCAACGCGCTGGAGTTCAAGGCGTTTGCGGACGTGGGGCAGTTGTTTGCGCGGTAGCGCCAAACCCTGTCTTTCGACTGATAGGATAGCTTGCAATCTTGCGTGCGGTTGCAAAAGCGTCTGACGGCCGGGGCCGCCGTAACCCTATACCCGCGGGAGTGCCTTGACGGTTCGCACCAAGCCGATCAGCGCTAGGATCAGGGTTATATGCACAGCAATTAATGGTGGCCAGCCAAACAGGAAGATAATGTCGTTGGCCAAGCCACCTTTGAATGGGCCGCCGCCCATCGCGAGACCCCGTGTTCCGAAAATGGCATTGAAATACGCCGGCACTGTAAACAGCCACGCCGTTGTCAACGCGCTCCAGAAGAAGACCCTATGCCACTGCGGGGTGAGGCGGATGAACGCGCCGCCCAACCCCCAGGCCATCAGCAGCAAGCCATTCGAAATCGCCTCCATATGCACCATTCGCCATGCCCGGGCGTCACCAGGCATATCGACTGCAACCGGCGGCAAAATCGGCCAAACGACAAGCTGACCCAGCAAAGCCACGAACCATTGCCAGCCAACAAACACCGAAAATAAGAGCAGGCCAACGCCGTTCAGCAACAGCAGGGCGCGCAGCCGGTCCGGCATCGTAATCATCGTCACCGCCGTCATGCTGCGTGGGCGACCGGGGACGCCTCGCCAATTCTTGACATGTCGAGTGCGCTCAGGTCCGCGCCTCCAGTGGCATGGTGTTGCCACCACGCCACGACCCAGTCCGGATCCGGAACGTTGCGCGGATTATATCGCGGCATCAAAATCCGCAGCAGGCCGAAGGTCAAGCGGGCAAACATCCTTGCCAGAAGACGATAGAGCGACAGCCGTGAGCGCCAGTTCGACCACATACCGTCTTCGACCATCATGGCGCGATAGCCCTGCCGGGTCCGGCCCATGATGTGGAACGTGGCAAAGAGCAGTCCGTATATCCGCCACAAATACCGCCCATCGAGCGCCTTGAAGACATCATAGGTCGCGCATTTATGCTCGATCTCTTCGACAAAGTGCCACAGAATCAACGAGGATACATTTGCATCGCCATCCCCGAACAAAAACACGCGATCCTTGACAAGCATATGGCCGATAACCAACGCCATCGCTTCAAAACCTTCAGCATAGGCAAGATTGAAGGCAAACGAGCGATCGCGCGCAAACGCCTGGTACTCGGCCTTTAGCTTCGCCTCGGATTCAGGCACAGATCGGTAACCAAGTTGAGCCAAGCGGTTGTTGAATTGCTGGTGCTGACGATAATGCGCCGCCTCCTGCCCGATATACAAATCAATCTCAGCGATAAGCGCGGTGTCTGCGGTCTTTGAGCGCGCCTGCCGCATCGTCTCGATCAGATAGGGCTCAAGATAAGGCATAGCCAGCGAGCCTGCATTCACCACATGGCTGAATTCAGGCAGCGTCCGGTTCCAGATGCCGCCAAGGCTTTGCGGAAAGCGGAACTGGATGCGGCGAACGATCATGCGTTGTGCGTCAAACACCTTTGAACTTGTCATTTTTCACACTCCGCAACGCACATGATGAACCAAATTTTTCCTTATTGATATTAAACACAATAGGTCTGGTATGATAATTGTCAATAGGGGCTGCCAGTGTCAGCAGCGCGGGAGATCAGTGATTACAAACAAGCCGGTGCGCACCAGATTGTCGCCCGATCAACGCCGTGCGGAACTACTTCGCCACGCAATCGCGTGCCTGGCCGATCATGGCATCGCGCGCGCGACACAGGCTCAGGTCGCAGCGCGGGCGGGCGTATCGGTCTCGGCGGTGTATTCCTATTTTCGGACCCGCGCCGATCTCGTCACCGCCGTGCTGCAAACCGTGGAAACAACCATCACTGCGATGGTGGAAGGCGCCTTGGCCGCGCCGGCGCCAGCCCACGACGCTTTGATCAGACTCGCGACCCATACAGCCGATATGGCACTGCGCGAGCCAGACATTGTTCGTGTGTGGTTGGATTGGAGCACCGGCGTAAGCGCGGATGTGTGGCCGCAATTCCTGCTGATGCAACGTCGTCTTCAGGCTCTGATCGAGTCGGTATTGATCGGTTCTGGCGACGGCGGGGCTGAACTCTTGGCCCCTTACGTCAAGTCTGCCGCGCGGCTGTTTGTCGGCGGAGCGCACACGCTGGCCCTGATGCGTTTTGAGAATGTTTGCGTAAGCGAACTTGAGCTGTTTATCGATCAGATGGTCAGCGGCGTGATGGCTGCATCCGGACTCAGGGGCACCCGCCCACGCTGCTGACGCGCCGCCTCAGACGCAGGCCCTAACCCGCCCAGCCCTCACCCAAAGCATCCGCCACCACGGCTGCGCGCAGGGCCGCAATCCCCATGCCTTTTTCGGCGCTAGTGAGGTGAATGTCGGGGTAGGCGGCGACGTGCTTTTTCGCTTCGGCAGCGGTTTTTT
>JBBQAU010000285.1:0-2679 GCA_038316685.1 Sphingomonadales bacterium | reverse complement strand
CGTGCAGCAGGATGACCGGCGGATTGGCAGGATCGCCCGCGACTGCCACGTCAAGCTCGACGCCGGTGGACAGGGCAATGCGCTGGAGCGGGAAACGCGTCATTGTCGCTCTTCTGGGATCAGGCGCGCCTCCAGCTGCGCGGCGATCATCTCGGGCAGGTCGGCGGGATAGATACGCTCGTCATGGCCGGCCAATTCTTCGGATGAGAACCAGCGCCAACGCGTCATCACCCGCTGTTCGAGCGCGGTGTGGCTGGCAGTGCTGATATCGGCGCAGTCGGTCTTAACGAAGAAATAGCGTTCGTCAGCGGTAACGGGCACGCCCTCAATCGTGACGAATTCAACATGGCGTTGCGCGATTTCGGGGCCGCAATCCAGATGAATGCCGGTTTCCTCAAACAACTCGCGCCGCGCGGCCTCGGCATAGCTTTCGCCGGGTTCAAGCGCGCCGCCGGGGGTGCACCAGAAGGGCTTGCGGTCATCCGGGTCGAAGCGAAAGAGCAGCACGCGGCTTTGCGGGTCGATCAGCAGAATGCGCGACGCCGGTCGCTCGGCACGACTCATGCCTCGCCGGGTGCCTTTGCCTTGATGGCAAGCGCGTGGACGGTGCCTGCCATCAGATCCCCCAGCGCCTGATTAACGAGCCGCTGGCGGACGACGCGCGACTGGCCGGCAAAGGCGGCGCTTTCGATGATCACCGTGAAATGCGATTCGCCCGATCCGTCATCGCCCATGTGCCCGGCATGCGAGGCACTGTCGTTGATGACATCAAGTGCGGTGGGATGGAGCGCGGCACGAAGCCGATCGGCGATTTGGGTGGCAACAGGGCCAGTGGCGATCATGGTCATCATGCCTATATATATTGTTTTTTAGGTTTCGGGGAGCCGGGTGGAAGACAACAGGCAAAAGAAAGACCGGCCCGCGCCGCGCTTCCATGGGCGCGTGGCCGGCGCGCGCGACAATTGCATGGAGCCTGGGTGCGATGCGCCGGGGGAATTTCGCGCGCCGCCGCCCGAAGGTGCCTCGTTGCGCGATCAGCCGGCTGCCTATCGCTGGTATTGCCTTGATCACGTCCGCGCATTCAACGCGCGCTACAATTTCTTCTCTGGCATGAGTCAGGAGGAAATCAGCCACGCACAGCGCCCCTATGCCGGATGGGAACGCGAAACGCGGGCCTTTGCGACAGGCGGCGCGGATCGGCCACCGCCCTGGGCGGATTTCAACGACCCGCTCGATGCAATCGGTGCGCGTTTCAACGCGCGGATGGCAACCGAACGGGCGGACGGGAAGCCGCTGTCTGAGGCTGATCGCCGCGCGCTAAAAGTGTTGGGGTTAACCCCGGCTGCTGATCGCCGCGCGCTACGGGTTCGGTATGCCGAATTGGTGCGGCGCTATCACCCCGACCGCAATGGCGGCGACCGCGGTTTTGAAAAGCAGCTGCAAGAGGTCATCTCGGCTTATCAGGCGCTCAGGAAATCGGCTGCTTTCGCCTGAGCTGGAAACGCGTCACGCCGCTTCTGACTGGCGCGGTAATTGGCCAGGCGCTGGCGGACGGATCAGCCACGCGCGCATCACGTGCGCCCCGTCGAGCCACAGGACCAGCCTCTGTCCGTTTCATGACCCATGCGATGCTCTCTCGACTTCCCGCGCGACGAACGGCTAGGGAGCGGGGCGAAAGGCGATTTTAATGACCGATATTCCCAATACCCAGCCCGACAGCCGCGAGACGACAATCATGGATGCCCCTGACAAGATCGTGAAGATCCGCGAGATGTTCGGGATTGATTCGGACATGGAATGCCCGGCCTTTAGCGAAGCCGATGAGCGTGTGCCCGATCTTGATCCGGCCTATGTCTTTGACGCTGATACGACGCTCGCGATCTGCGCGGGCTTTGCGCATAATCGCCGGGTGATGGTGCAGGGCTATCACGGCACAGGAAAATCGACGCATATTGAACAGGTTGCCGCGCGGCTGAAGTGGCCGTGCATCCGCATCAACCTTGATGCGCATATCAGCCGGATCGATCTGGTCGGGCGCGACGCGATTGTGCTGAAGGACGGCAAGCAGGTGACCGAGTTCCGTGAAGGGCTGCTCCCCTGGGCGCTCCAGACGCCGACCGCGCTGGTGTTCGATGAATATGATGCCGGCCGCCCCGACGTGATGTTTGTCATCCAGCGCGTGCTCGAGGCTGAGGGCAAGCTGACCCTGCTCGATCAGAACCGCGTGATTCGCCCCAATGCTTATTTTCGGCTGTTCGCGACCGCCAACACGGTGGGTCTGGGTGATACCAGCGGGCTGTATCACGGCACGCAACAGATCAATCAGGGCCAGATGGACCGGTGGAATATCGTCGTCACGCTCAACTATCTGCCCGCCGCGGTCGAGGCGCAGATCGTGCTCGCCAAATCGGGCGAGTATGACAAGCCACAGGGCAAGCAGGTCGTCGAGAATATGGTCCGCGTGGCTGATTTGACGCGCAAAGGCTTTATCAACGGGGATATCTCCACCGTCATGAGCCCCCGCACCGTCATCACCTGGGCGCAGAACGCGCTGATTTTCGGCGATGTCGGCTTTGCCTTCCGGCTCTCCTTCCTCAACAAATGCGATGAGGCGGAACGCGCATTGGTGGCGGAATATTATCAGCGTGTATTCGGCAAGGATTTGCCCGAGAGCGTCGT
>JBBQAU010000284.1:0-2680 GCA_038316685.1 Sphingomonadales bacterium | reverse complement strand
GGCGATTAATTGCCGCAAAAGCTAGATATAAAGCTTTCGTTATATGACGCCCTATCGCGCGCGACGCCTGATGGCAACTGCCAGACTCGCCAGCAGGAGCGTGACGAGCACCGCCATGGCATTACCCATCATCGCAAACAGTGTGGGCGGATGCGGTGCTGGCAAGGGGGCTTCAATTGCCCCGGCGACATGCGGCGGAATATGGGCCAGCACGCGGCCATCGGCGTCGATGATCGCCGAAATGCCCGTAGGCGTGGCGCGGATGATGGGCAATCCTTCCTCAATCGCGCGCATCCGTGCCTGCGCCAGATGCTGCGCCGGGCCCCAGCGGCTATACCAGCTGTCGTTGGAGGGGTTGAAGATGAGACGTGGCCGATGCACGCGATCAACCGTTTCGCCGGAAAAGATAATCTCATAGCAAATCTGGAAACCAATGCGCCCAAAGCCGGGGACCAGAAAGCCTGACGGACCAGGCCCTGGTTTGAAATCAACGTCGCCCGCGACCAGCCGGGCGAGGCCAAGGGCTGAGGTCAGCGGGCGGGCGGGCAGATATTCTCCCCACGGCACCAGATGAGCCTTGTCATAGCGATAAAGCAGCCGCGCCTTGGCGTCGATTGCAAAAATCGAATTGGTGGCACCTGTTACCTCGCCCTTTTGGTCAAACTGCAAGCCCTGGCCACCAGTCAGCACGATATCGCTTGGCCCGAGGTGCCGCGCAATGCGGGCAAGGATGTGTTCGGGATCGCCGCGCCAATAGGCATAATCTGGATAGCCCCGCTCGACTGAAAAGCGCAGCGCACCTTCAGGCCAAACGATCAGGCGTGGAGCCGTGCCCGGTGTGCCCAACAGCCCCTCAATGGCGCTCAGATTGGCCTCGGAATAATCGTCGCGGGGGCGCTCTTCCTGATCGAGATTGGGCTGGATCACGCGGATGCGGGGGGTGTCGTCGGGTGTTGCCACGGATGTCACCGGAATTTCTATGCCGTTCAATGCGAGCAGCAGTGTGGCACCCAGCACGGGTGCAGCGAGCCGCCAGCGACGCTGGATCAGCAACAGCACGGTGCCCGCGACCAGGATCGTCACGCCCGACAGCGCATAGGTGCCGATAACGGCGGCGGAACGCGCAACCCCAATCAGTGGCAGCCAGATTTCAGACAGTGGGTTCCACGGATATCCGGTCAGCATGGTCGCGCGCAGCCATTCGGTCACGATCCAGGCGGCCCCTGCGACGAGAAGATAACTGCCGCCAAGTGCAGTCTCGCTGTCGCCCACCGCGCGCGGGCTGGCGAACCGCCACATCAGGCCTGCCGCCAGCATCGGATAAATCGCCAGATAGAGCGCGAGCAACACCACCGCGATCCAGCCGAGCCAAGCCGGCACTGCTTGCTGATAGGTAAAGGCGTGTTGAATCCAGTTATTGCCGATCGTGAAATGCCCGACGCCGAACAGCCACCCGCGCCACAGCGTCGCGCGCAAGGTTGGCGCATCGTGGACAAGTTGCAGCCAGAGCGCCAGACAGACAAGTGTCACTGGCCAAAGCGCAAACGGAGCAAATCCGTATGCCGAAATGCCACCCAACAGGAGCGAAGCCAGCGCCGGACCATGGGGGGTGCGATCGGCCAGGGTGCGAAAGCGATCCGCGATCAAACTAGGTGTCCTGTGTTGGGCCATGATGGCGCGGTGCTGCTATGCGCATCTCCCCACCCTGGGGCAAGGCGGGGGTGACTCAAGCGATGTGATGACGCTATTGGATCCAATGCTTCGGCCTTTCCATCTCGCTTTTCCGGTCCATGATCTTGCCGCCGCTCGCCACTTTTATGGTGCCGTGCTGGGGTGCGATGAGGGGCGCAGTTCGGAGGCGTGGATTGATTTTGACTTTTTCGGTCATCAGATCGTTGCCCATCTCGATCCGGACGCCGCGCCGGTTGCAGCGTCCAACCCGGTGGACGGGCATGATGTGCCAGTACCGCATTTCGGTGTAGTGCTGACGATGCAGGACTGGCAGGCGTTAGCCTCGCGGGTGGAGGCGGCGGGAATCCGCTTCGTCATTGCACCCTATGTCCGCTTTGCCGGGCAAGCTGGCGAACAGGCGACGATGTTCTTTTGCGACCCCAGCGGTAACGCGCTTGAATTCAAGGCCTTTGCCGACGAAGCGATGCTGTTCGCGCAGGATTAGTCTTCTTCGATCGCGATAATGCCGGTTCGCAGCATAGTTTCAACCGTGCGCGCGAAAGCCGTTACCAAGGGATCGAGCAATTGTGCAATTCCCAGTTTCTGGATCACACCAGGGGGAGGGGTCACGCCGCCGCGACTATCCTCAATCAACAAGCCCCGCTCGATCATCTTGGCGACATGCCGCCTCACGGTTTCGCGCGGTAATCCGGTTGCCGAGGCGATGGCATTGCGCGAAATTGGAACGACCCATTCGCGCGGTAAGATCTCGGTCGAGGCCATCGACTCCGGTATCATCCGCTCGCGCATCAGCTTTTGGACATTGGCGACGCCGACGGTCAGATAGATTAGCAGCTCAGTCGGGTTTGTATTTATCCCGGCCATCATCAAACTGCGATGTTGCGTTACAAACAGGTTGAGCATCCCGAACATCGCGACGCGCCAATGCGACGTCATTTTGTCTGGCACGATTGTGACGCGTGCTGGCATTATTCCCCCCGGAGCCAGC
>JBBQAU010000283.1:0-2719 GCA_038316685.1 Sphingomonadales bacterium | reverse complement strand
AACCTCATTGGGGGATGTAGTGATTTTGGTTGCCTTGCTGAGTCGACCGATCGCAACCCAGGCCAGCAGCCCCGCGATCAACAACGCCCCGACCACAACGACGATTGTGGCCATCGCAACGCTCATGAACGCGGCAAGGCCAATGATAACGCCCACCAAGAGCGCCGTCAGCGAGGATAACGCCAGTAGCACGGCGACCACGAGCATGATAATCGCGGCGCGCACATCCCTCATCCGCGCAAACAAGCCCGCGCGATAAAGCCGCAGCTGTGCCCTAGCGAGACCTTCCGCCTGGACAATCAGGCGTGAGAACAGCGACACGATGGTCTCATTGTCAGGCCCGGGTTCGGTCACCGGCGTAGTCTGCTCTTCAGGCGTCAGCAGCGGGATGCTCATCATGGGCATTACTGTCTGCCCCAGTCGATGGCGCGCCGTCGATCCCTGCTTTTACGACACGCGCGACGGCAAAGCCCATCGCTGCGGCAATACCGATTGCCACCACCGGGCTTTTACGAACAAAATCACGGGCGTCCGCAATCATATCCTCGATTTCCTTGCCTTTCAGACTTTCAGAAAATCCAGCGATGCCGTTAGCGGCGGACCGTGCATATTGGCCATATTGCGCGCCAAGTTTATCGTCGACGGTATCGGCGGCGTCAGCCATCAACTTTGAGACCTCGTCAAGTGCCCCGCCAGCGCGCGCCTTGCTTTCCGCGACATAGTCACGTGCTTTGTCCGTTGCCTGTTTCGCTAGGCTAGACGCGCTTTCCTTGATCGTCGTTCTTTTTGACTGGGGTGCGCCTTCAATCGTCGCCAGGACGGGCTCGTGAAAGCCGCGATCAGCGCCCTCTTTCAGCGGCGCCTGCGGTTTTGGCGCTGCCTTTGTGGATGCACGTTTCGGCTTCTTGGTTGCTTCGGCCATCTTTCTGCGCCCTTTCCAATGCTTGCTATTATTGTCGCTCGATCATCTGAGTGCCTTGCCCAAGTGAATTGCCGACCGCTTGGGAAGTAGCTAGAGCCGCGCGACATTGACCAAACTCAAAGCTAAGTTAGGAGTTCCCTTGCATGACCGCAATCATTGACATGCATGCCCGCCAGATTGTGGACAGCCGCGGCAACCCGACTGTGGAAGTTGATGTGATGCTCGCAGATGGCAGCTTTGGGCGCGCAAGCGTCCCTTCGGGCGCGTCGACTGGTGCGCATGAGGCGGTCGAACGGCGCGACGGTGACAAGAACTTATGGCTCGGTAAAGGCGTTCAGTGCGCGGTTGATGCGGTCAATTCAGACATTGCCGAGGCCGTGCTTGGCCTCGATGCCGAGGATCAGAGTGAGATCGACGCCAGGATGATCGAGCTTGATGGCACGCCGAACAAGAGCAGGCTGGGGGCCAATGCCATTCTTGGCGTCAGTCTTGCCGTTGCCAAGGCCGCAGCAGATGCTCGCGGCCTGCCGCTGTATCGCTATGTCGGCGGGGTTTCTGCGCACCTGCTGCCCGTCCCGATGATGAACATTATCAATGGCGGGCAGCATGCCGACAACCCGATCGATTTCCAGGAATTTATGATCGTTCCTGTCGGCGCGCAGTCGCTTTTCGAAGCGGTGCGGTGCGGATCGGAGATTTTTCACACGCTTCGGAATGCATTGCACGCAAAGGGCCTGGCGACATCAGTTGGCGATGAAGGTGGATTTGCACCTGATCTCGCCTCTGCCACCGACGCGCTTGATTTCATCATGCATAGCATCGAAGCGGCGGGCTACACGCCCGGCGACGATGTGATGCTGGCGCTCGATTGCGCGGCAACCGAATTTTACCGCGAGGGTGCCTATCATATTGACGGTGAGGGCAAAGTGCTGACCCCTGCTGAGATGGCCGGCTATTTGGCCGATCTGACCCAGCGCTATCCTATCTTTTCGATCGAGGACGGGATGGCCGAGGACGATTTTGTCGGCTGGAAGACGCTGACCGATGCAGTGGGCGACAAGGTTCAGCTGGTCGGCGATGATCTGTTCGTGACAAACCCCATCCGGCTCGCCCAAGGCATTGCAGATGGGCTCGCCAATTCCCTGCTGGTCAAGGTCAACCAGATTGGCACGCTGACTGAAACATTGGCTGCTGTATCGATGGCACAGCACGCGGGCTATACTGCGGTGATGTCACACCGTTCGGGGGAGACCGAGGATGCGACAATCGCTGATCTTGCCGTCGCAACCAATTGTGGACAAATCAAAACCGGCAGCCTTGCCCGATCAGATCGGCTCGCAAAATATAATCAGCTGATCCGTATTGAAGAGCAATTGGGCGATATGGCGCGTTATGCCGGGCGCGGAATCCTTCGCCAAAAAGCTTGATTCGGTGGCAGAATTAGCTTGATCGCCAAATTTTGGTGGGGCAGAATCGTTTGATGGCATCAACTTCACCGTTCCGGATGATCTTGCGTCGCGCTGGGCCTCCGGCCATGGCGCTGATCGTCATGACTTTTTTTGGCGGATATGCGCTGATGGGGCCGAACGGGATTTTGGCCTACGGTGATTACAAGCGCCAATATGCACAGCGTTTGGCGGCCTATGCGCTGCTCGATCAACGACGGGCAGTGCTGAAGAATCGGGTGGCGCTGCTCGATCCAGGTCACGCCGACCCTGATATTGTCGATGAACTGGTCCGCAAAAAGTTGAACGTCACCCATCCGGATGAGGTGATCGTCCCACTTCCCTGATCCCG
>JBBQAU010000282.1:0-2784 GCA_038316685.1 Sphingomonadales bacterium | reverse complement strand
TGAATTGGCGGGCGGCAGATCAGAGGTTGGCGTGTCGGATCGCACCTCGTTGAGATAGATCATCTCGCGCCCGCGCCCGAGCATTTGCATTGCGACGAAATAGGGCAGACCGGGAATTTCCCTGGGGGCGCCGATGATGTCGAAGCCGCTGTCGGCGAGCCGCGTAGGCCAGCCGAATACGTCCTGCACGGTGATCTCAAACGCCGCCCAGCCAAAGCTGGTGGTGGGTACAAAGGCGGGGGGCAGTTGCTGTTCGACCAAGCGCAACGTGCAGGGAGCGCCGCTTGTCGGCTGGAGCGCGGCATAACGTGCGCCTTCAACGCCGAGGCGTCCCCAGCTGGCGGCAAGATCGGCGGCGACATCGCCCTGCTCAACCAGTTTCAGCCCGAGCCGGTCGCGATAATCGGTGAGCGCCGCATTCAGATCGGGCGTGGTCGCGGTACCGCCCAGGATGCGGCCGTGGTTTAAGAAGTCGGTCATTGGAAATTCGGCTTCCGCTTTTCTGTAAACGCCGCCACGCCCTCGCTGAAATCTGGGAGCGTGAAGGCGTCGGCGAACAACGCTGATGTCTCGGTATCATCATGCACCTGCCCATCGAGAATACGGCGAACCATCGCCTTTGCCTCGCAGATGGTGTGGGGTGATCCAGCAGCAATCGTGCCGGCCAGCTCGATGGGATCAGCGTCGAGCATGTCAATCAGGCCAATACGGTGCGCCTCTGCAGCGTCCACCAGCCCGGCGGTGAACAGGATCCGCTTGGCCTGTGCGGGGCCGACGAGATCAACCAGCAGCTTGGTGTCATGCAGCGAATAGACAAGGCCGAGCTTGGCAGGCGTAATGCCAAAGCGCGCGAATGAGGTTGCAACGCGCAGATCGCAAGCGAGCGCCAGCCCACAGCCGCCGCCGACGCAATCGCCCTCAATATGCGCAATCACGGGCTTGGGCGCTCGGGTGAGCGCGATCTGGGCGGCCGCAATCGCGGCTTGATTGGCGGCGCGCCAGGCGGGGTCGCGCGCGCCCGCGCCAAACTCGGCGATGTCGGCACCAGCGCAGAACGCACCGGGGGCCGCCGCGCGGAGGATGAGGACGCGGACCGTGTCATCCGCCATCGCGTCGGCCAGCAACACGGGCAGCAATTCCCACATCTCCTGGGTAAAGGCATTGCGCTTTGCCGCCCGGTCGATCAGCAAATGCGCGACCGGCCCCGCTTTTTCGAGCCGCAGCGTCATGCCGGATCAACGGTGGCGAGATGCTGGGCAATCTGATGCCGGGTAGCGATCCACACGTCATTATGGCCCCGGACATGCTGGAAAAACTGCTCCAGCGCCCAGATGCGACCCGGTCGACCGATGATGCGCAGATGCAGCCCCAGCGACATCATCTTGGGGTTGCCCTCAACGCCCTCACGATAGAGTTGATCAAAACAGCGCCGCGCATAATCGAGCCAGGCGGCAGGCGTGTAGGCGGGGTCGGTCCACATCTTCATGTCATTATCGTCAAGCTGATAGGGCACGATTGCGATCGGTTTGCCCGGCACGGTCGTGCGATCCCAGAACGGCACGTCGCCCGAATAATCATCCATATGATAGGCAAAGCCTGCCTCGATCAACAGACGACGTGTATTGTCAGTGTGGAAATAGCGGCTGAGCCAGCCATAGGGCCGCATGCCAGTCGTGGCTTCGATTGAGGTCACCGCCTTGGCGATGAAATCGCGCTCGGTTGCTTCGTCCATCTTGAACTGGTGGATCCAGCGATAGCCATGGCTTACGGGTTCGTGCCCCAGCTTGCGGATCGCGCTCGCGATTTCGGGATGATTTTCAAGGGAAAGCGCGGCGACAGTCCAGCTTGCCTTGATGTCATAATCGCGCAGCAGCTTGACGATACGCGGCGCGCCCGCCTTGATCCCGTAAAGATAGTTGCTTTCATTGCCATAGTTACGGATTGGCGATTTGATGTGGATGCCGAGCTCATCGACCGGCTCCATCCCGCGGTCACCGCGCGCCACCGTCATCTCGCTGCCTTCCTCGACGTTGACGACGATGCTCAGCGCAACTTTTGCGTCATCCGGCCAGTCAATCCGTTCTTCCCGCATCAGTGCATTTCCTCGCCACCGCTCACGTTGATAGCCTCGCCCGTGACGTAAAACGCATCGTCACTGGCGAGCCATGCACAGGCAGCGGCGGTGTCGCTGGCAAGGCCGGGGCGGCCCATCGGGTTCTTAGCGGCCATGTTTGCCAGATACGCCTCGACGGTTGGAAAGCCGAGCAACTTCGAGAAATAGGCGTTCTGCTCCGCGCCCAGCCCTGTCGTCACATGATTGGGACAAACCGCGTTAACCGTGATCTTGTGGGTGCCAAGTTCGACGGCGCAAGCCCGGGTCAACCCGATCATGCCGTGTTTGGAGCTGACATAGGCGGGCAAATGCGGGAACCCGGTCTTGGCGGCCTGGCTCGCAATGTTGATGATCCGCCCGCCTTTCCCTTGCGCAATCATCGCGCGTGCCGCCGCTTGGCTGCAATAAAATGCGCCCGAGAGGTTGACCGCGATCACCTTGTCCCAATCGGCTGGTTCGACGTTGAGGAACGGCTTCATCATGAAACCGATGCCAGCATTATTGACGAAAATGTCAATGCCGCCAAATGCGTCGACCGCGCTGTCGACCAGTGCCTGGCACTGCGCAGCAGAGGATACATCGCAGGCAATCGTCGCGACACGTGCGCCGCGATCACTGAGTTCCTTGGCGACGGCTTGTGCGGCATCGTCAATTTCGCGGTCGCTGACGAC
>JBBQAU010000281.1:0-2794 GCA_038316685.1 Sphingomonadales bacterium | reverse complement strand
CTGGATACTCGGCCATAGCGAGGGCGGTCTCGTCGCGCTGACCGCGGCACAACAGCCGCGTGATTTTTGCGGGCTGATCCTGGTTTCGACGGGTGGCCGTCCGTTTGGCGAGATCGTTCGCGAACAATTACGCGCTAATCCAGCCTACGCCCCAATCCTGCCCCAGGCAGATGCCGCTATCGATGCGATCATGGGCGGCGTGGATGTTGATGTGACGCCACTGCATCCCGGTCTCAAATCGCTGTTCGCGCCGGCGGTGCAAGGATATCTCAAAACACTTTTTGCCGCAGACCCGGTAATGCTCGTCGCGGCTTATAATGGGCCAGTGCTGATCGTGCAGGGAACGCGCGACCTGCAGATTGGCCTGAAGGACGCCCAGGCTCTGCGCGCAGCCCAACCAAGATCAACACTCGCGCTGATCATCAACGCCAACCATGTCCTGAAAGCGGTAGCAAGCGCGGACCGGGGCCCGAACCTTGCTGCCTATCGCGACCCCAGCCTGCCAGTTGCACCCGGCATAATCGAGGCAATTACCGCGTTCGTGACGGAGGCCAGGCGGTAAGAAAGTTCCTCCCCCGGGCAAGGGGGAGGAGCGTCGATCAATTGCTGACAGCGCGGCCCGAACCGCCGCCACGACCGCGACCACCACGACCGCCACCACCAGGACGACCAGCGCCACCGGCGGGACGGCCAGCGCCACCGGCGGGACGGCCAGCGCCACCAGCGGGACGGCCAGCGCCACCGGCGGGACGACCCTCTCCTGACCGTGCCTCACCCGAGCGCACTTCGCCTGTCGGGCGGGGATGATGCGTGGCGCGCGGGCGGGGCGGCTGGCGGTTATTACCAATGTCACGACGCACCCGTTCCGGCGCATCGCTAACGCCGGTTGCGGCGCGTGCCGCCTTCAGCCGGGCCGCTTCAGCGACAAAACCTTCGGGCAGTTGCTTGTGATCAATCTTCTGCTTGGTCAGCTTTTCGATATCGCGCAGATAGCTTTTTTCGTCATCGGCGCAAAAGGCGATGGCGATGCCGCTGGCCCCGGCGCGCGCGGTGCGGCCGATCCGGTGGACATATTGCTCAGCGACATTGGGTAGCTCAAAGTTGAATACATGGCTGACGCCCGACACGTCAATGCCGCGCGCGGCAATGTCGGTTGCAACCATAATCTTGACGCGGCCCGATTTGAACTCGGCGAGCGCGCGTTCACGCTGCGGCTGGCTCTTGTTGCCGTGAATCGCATTGGCAGCGATGCCATTGGCGGCGAGCAGCTTTACGACGCGGTCGGCACCGTGCTTGGTGCGCGTGAATACCAGCGCGCGCTCAACATCGGTTGTCTTAAGCATAATGGTGAGCAACGCCTGCTTTTCAGCCTGCTGGACGAAGGTAACAAATTGCTCAACGCGCTCTGCGGTTGAGGCAATGGGTGTCACCGAGACGGTCGCTGGATCATCCAGAAACTTGTCGGCCAGCTCGCGGATTGCCTTGGGCATTGTTGCTGAGAAAAACAGGCTCTGGCGGCTCTTTGGCAGCAGCTGCACGATGCGTTTAAGCGCATGGATAAAGCCTAGATCGAGCATCTGATCCGCCTCATCGAGCACCAGAATTTCGATATCGCCAAGCGTCAGATATTTCTGCTCGATAAGATCGATCAAACGGCCCGGTGTGGCAACGAGGATATCAACGCCATTAATGAGCGTCTGGCGATCCTTGCCGACCGAGGTGCCACCAAACACGGTGGCCACCGACAGCTTGGAAAATCGGCCATAGTCACGCGCACTCTGGGCGATCTGGCTGGCGAGTTCGCGGGTAGGCGCAAGCACCAGCATCCGGCAAGCGCGCGGCCGGGGCCGTTCGTTTGCCGCCACGAGCCGCTGGATCGATGGCAGCATGAAGGCTGCGGTCTTGCCAGTGCCCGTTTGCGCAATACCGAGCAGATCGCGACCTTGAAGCAGGATTGGAATCGCCTGACGCTGGATCGGCGTTGCTTCTGTGTATTTTTTGTCTGCAAGCGCGCGTTGCAGGGACTCGTTGAGTCCGAGATTATTGAAGGACATGAATTACTTTCGAATAGAAGCCAGCATCTCGTGCCGGTTTAGCGGCAAACGAGGAGGCGGGCGGGGACATAATGTCGCGCCCCGCGTGATGTGGGAAGCTTAGGGTTAAGACCGAGACAGAGCCGGGGCGTTACGCCCGATCACGCTGCATGTTGCCTCGATAGCCCGGCGATTAGATTGTGCGGCGCAATATGTCAAGGATTTTCGGGCGATTGCAGGCAGGAGCGCGCGCCGCCGCCATCCAAAGCAATAACGCCTCCCCAAGTTGAACCGCTCAATCTGGTGGGGCGGTTGTTTGCGAATAGCTGACAATCGCATATTCGATGCCATCCGGATCGAATAAATAAAAACGTCGACCCGGGTCATAATCGTCATCGCCAAAGGGGGTAAGACCACTGGCGATGACCCGATGTTCGACGCCAGCCAGATCATCGACCAAAATACCCAGGTGATTGAGAGGTGCGCCCTATGCGTGCGAGAGATGCTGCCCCGTACCGCAGCCCGCGCTCCACAGCGCGACATAATCGCGACCATTGCCGACATGCACTGTCCACCCGCCAGACTGGGCCGGGCCCTGCCAGCGGATGTGCCAGCGGATATGCCAGCCAAAGATCGCCTCCGGCAGCGCGGCGGTCCGCACACTGTTGCCGATCCGAAGATTGATATGCTCGATCATTACCCCGACCACGGCCGATTGGGAACGGATCAGCAAGGCAATGCGCGCGATGCTCGACGACCGG
>JBBQAU010000280.1:0-2799 GCA_038316685.1 Sphingomonadales bacterium | reverse complement strand
ATTGGGCCTCGCCACTCCCCCTTCCCGCTCAAGGTCTTTGTCGGGTTCATGTCGGTTGGGCTTATGCTTTCGGCGCTGCTCGGGATCGTGATCGCGCTGAACAACAAGACGATCCGGCGCGGGTCAATCTTCATGCTGGTGATCGGCACGGTCGTGCCAGTTGCATTGTTGTTGCTATGACGCTGCTACGCCACTTGGCATCGCAAGTTGCTAATTGTGCAGCGGGGCCAGCATGGCATCAACCAGCGTATGGATTACCGCCCGGGCATCCTCGATGGCAAGGCCCTGATCGTGTCGCAACCGGCGCCAGCACTGAAAGCTGATCGTTACCTCAATTGCACTCGCCACCGCAGCATCTGCGATAATGTCGGCGGGCAGAACAGCATGCAGCGATGTCCGCTCAAGCGTCAATTGATGATGATAACCCGCCATTAGAAAGGCTGATTGGAAACGCTTTATGCTGGCGGAAATGCGATACGGCATGATCGTTTCGTAAATGCCGATGCGCCGATTGGCCATTTCGCGCACTCGATCCTTCCACGCGACCGCCGCGAAGGGGCGGAGCATAATCGGCATCACCTGCGCTTCGATAATCTGGCTCATCTCGCGATAAAGCGTATCCATCTCGTCAAAATGCCGAAACACCGTGCGCAGGCCCACGCCGGCAGTTTCCGCAACTCTTGCAGCGCTCGGCGAGACATCGCCCTCCCGCACAAGCGCCAGTAACGCATCGACAATCTTGCTGCGGGTCGCAGCGCTGCGCAAGTGGCGACCATCATGGCGGGCGTTGGGCATGCTACATGCCGCGGAAGGATCGATCTTGGCTGCCATCATCGTTTGTATGTCAGGTTGTTAGAGCAAAATCGAGAGTGCGGGCATAAACTGCTGGCACGGGCATGGTCATCTCCTAAACTGCATGGCAATTGGGCGTCGAACGCATAGGGTTGGGTTGACGAGCGCGCAGAATGATCGGGGCGTCGCGTGGCGGCAGATCATCTTGCAGGCAGCCGTAGCGGAGGTGAGGAGAGGCATGATGACAACTAAATTGCTTGTGAACCGTGGAACAATCACTGAGGCCAAGTGCGTAGAGCGCGCAACCGCTCCCCTGGAACAAGGGGCGATCCGGGTGACGACGGGGGCCTTCGCTTTGACGGCCAACAACATCAGCTATGCCGTTAGCGGCGAACAGATCGGTTATTGGCGGTTTTTCCCCGACGAGGAAACCGGTTGGGGCAGTGTGCCGATCTGGGGTTTTGGCACCGTGACCGAATCGCGGGCGGGCGCTGTCCCGACCGGAACCGAAATCTGGGGCTTCCTGCCCATGGCATCCGATCTGGTCATGCTCCCGGGCAAGGTGTCATCGGGCGGGTTTAGCGATGCGGCCGTGCACCGTGCCGAGCTACCCTATGTCTATAACATGTATGCGCGCACCAATGATGATCCAGCGCCGCTTGCCGCGATCCGGAATTGGCGCAGTCTGCTCTTTCCGCTGCTCACCACCTCATTCGCGCTCGACGATTACATCACGGATAATGACGGATTCGGGGCAGCGCAGGTTATATTGGGGAGCGCGTCTTCCAAAACTGCGTTTGGCCTTGCTCATTATCTGCGCGCGCGCGGCGAACAACAGGTGGTGGGGCTAACATCGCCGCATAATGTCGCCTTTGTGGAGCAGCTTGGTTATTATGACCAGGTGGTTGCGTATGACGCGATCGGATCGCTTGATCGGTCCATCTCAAGCGTGTTTGTCGATATGTCCGGCGACGGTGCCATAGTCGCTGCTGTGCACGAGCATTATGGCGACAATATCCGGGCGAGTATCGGCGTTGGTGCGACGCATTGGGAAGCACCCCGCGCGGCCAAGGCCCTGCCCGGTGCAAAGCCGGCCTTTTTCTTTGCTCCTGCCCATATCGCCAAGCGGGATAATGACTGGGGCAAGGGCGAAATAATGCGCCGCGCCACCGCCGCCAACATCGCCTTTTGCGCCAGCCTTGGCGACAGGATGACAATTAGCGAGCTGTCAGGCGCGGCGGCGATTGAGGCAAGCTACCAGGCGATGGCAGCGGGGCGGATACCCCCCGATCAGGGCCTGATCCTGCGCTTTTGACCGAGTCAGGCTAGGGTCGCGCCATCATTGGCAAAAAATGGTCAGAAGCGGATTCGCGATCTGCCTCTAAACAACGGATATTGATGAAATATTTTCCATCGCTGCCGTGCGGGGCCCCCAAAAAAGACCCCAAGTGCATTCGCTGCCGATGATTTTTGCTAGATCGCGTTGGGATGAGGCCAGATGCGGACGGCCAATTTACCCAGCTCAACCCCTCGTTTTACGATTGCCTCTTCATCCCATGCGGCCGATTCGGCAATGCCTGTGTTGAGCGCCATGAGCGATTTACCAAGCCGTTCGCGCTTTGCATCGAATCCCTGATTTCGCATCGACGAGTTTAGCGGCGTCGTCACGAGTGTCAGATTGCCAAGTCGGTGCTGTTGCGCGTCACGGTGGCGCATCGCTACCGCCATTTCCTCGTCGGCCGGAATCCGGTTGCCGGGAACCGTCCGGCCATCCGGCAATGGCCAATGCGTCGTCCAGGTTTGAGGAAGGACGTGTTCGATCGAAAGGAAGCCCGGTCGCTTGTCATCCACCTGGAATTTCGATCGGACGGCTTTCTTTAGCTCCCAAAGAATGTCAGTCAATCGGTCGGCGCGAAGGATGTTTTGATAGATCGGCTGGATCGCGATAGCCTCGAGCAGCTCGGCATCATTCGGGAAGCGCACCGCAGGGCCGGATTGCCCGGCGAA
>JBBQAU010000279.1:0-2804 GCA_038316685.1 Sphingomonadales bacterium | reverse complement strand
TCATCGCTCCATCAGGCGCGGCATGAGCTCAACGAAATTGCAGGGGCGGTGTCGGCTGTCGAGCTGGTCGCGCAAGATGCCGTCCCAGCCATCCTTCACCGCACCCGTTGAGCCGGGCAGTGCGAAGATATAGGTGCCTCGCGTCACGCAGGCGCAGGCGCGCGACTGGATGGTAGATGTGCCGATCGTCTGAAAACTCAGCCAGCGGAAAAGCTCGCCAAAGCCCGGTATCGGCTTGTCCTGTACCCGCTCGATAGCTTCAGGCGTAACGTCGCGGCCTGTGACCCCTGTGCCGCCTGTGGTGATGATGCAATCCACCGTCGGTTCGGTGATCCAGCGCTCCAGCATCGCTACAATCGTATCGACATCGTCCTTGACGATCGCGCGATCCACCAGATTATGGCCTGCCTCAACCAAACGATCGACGAGCGTATCGCCCGATCGGTCATCGGCAGGCTCACGCGTGTCGGAAACGGTCAGCACGGCAATATTGATGGGGGTAAAGACGCCGCCTTCGTCAATTGGCACTGGCGGTTACCTGCGGCGCAGACCGGGCCGCAATTCGCACAGCGGTAGCGCCGGTTAGTCCGGGAAAACGCGGCCACAGCCCTTGCGCGAGCGCCGCCCGGCTCGGCGAACCCGCCTTGCCCATTTCGGTTTCATAGACCCAGTAGTTCCGCATTACGGTCACGACATAGCCGCGCGTTTCCCAATAGGGGATCGATTCGATGTAAAGCAGTGGATCGCCGCCATCGCGGATTTGGGTGTTCCAACCCTCAACGGGCATTGGCCCCGCATTATAAGCCGCGATCACCTTGGGCAATAACCCGCCTGTCGCTGGCCGGTCGCGTAACAATTCAAGATAGCTTTGCCCGATTTCGATGTTGGTTGAAGGCCGCGACAGCGCGCTGCGATCAAACGAGACACCGCGCTGACGCGCAATGTCTGTGGCCGCCGCTGGACGAATTTGCATCAGGCCATAAGCACCGGCCGGGCTGACGACATCGGTCCGAAAGCCTGATTCCTGCAATGTGTGCGCATAGACCAGCGCCTTGTCGACGCGCCAACCGCCATCGGGCTTCCAATTGGGTGCCGGGAAACGTGACGCGACCGTCGCAGCCGCCCCGACCGGCGCATTATGCGCGAGCCAGATTTGCGTGGAGGGCAGATCAAGTGCGCCTGCGATCCGGACCAGCGCCGGAAATTCATTCGTGTCGCCAATCCGCGCCTGTCGCTTCAAGAGGTCTTCGGCGAGCGCCGTCTCGCCAATTTCAACGAGCGCCGCTGCGGTCCTGACGTTAACGCGCTTGCCCATCCCCTCCCAGTCACTCGCAAAGCGCTGTTCAACGTCGCTCTCGGCGACCGGTTTGAGGCCAAGGCTTTGTCGCGCCAACAAGCCATAAAATGTCTCACCATATTGCGCGGCGCTTTTGAGGAGCGGCGTCACCTGATCGGGCTTGCCAGCGGCCATTGTCGCGCGACTGCCCCAGAAAAACGCAGCGGATCGCAATTCAACATCGGCGGTCCGGCTGGCGACGGTCGCAAAGTAAGTCGCCGATCCCGCAAAATCCTGCTGCCGCCATGCCGCAAGCCCGGCGATCCAGTCCGCGCTGACGGACCAGTCCCCGGTGCCGGCCGATGCCTTAGCGGCCATGCTGCGGGCATTGCTATCGTCGCCTGTCAGGAAATACATCCAGGCCACTTTTTGCTGCCATTCCGTTAGTGCGTCTGGCGAAAGGCCGGGTGTGGCCTCCAGCAACAGCTGCGCCTCGACCGCGCGGTCTTGCTTGACCAGAGGGTGCATGCTGACCGCCAGGTCAGCCGCGATCCGATCGCTCTTGCTGCTTTTTGCCCGGACGCGGGCGGGCGCCCCCGGCGTCCAACTGAGCGCGCGGGTATAGGGAAGCGTAGGCATTTCAGTAGCACCACGCGCCTTGGCGAGACGAGCAAGCATTTCGGCCTGTGGCAATTCAGGCGCTTCGGCGAGCAACTTGGTTATGTCTTCCATCGCGGCCTTGGGTGAGCCTTTGCTGGTCAGGACCAGCGCCATCGCGACCGAATGCAGCGGGCCAGCTTTGCTCGTCGCCAATTGCAGCCGCGCATCGAGCCATTTCTGGCTGCGGATCGCAGCGAAGATTGATTGATAGGCGGCGCGCTGTGCATCATCGAGCTGGGCAGGAATGATCGTGGCCGTCACGCGTTGTTCCAGCGGCCTTCCTTCTGCTGCCAATACCGGTTGAGCCGGGATCAGTGCCACGGTCAACGCCAGGCCCCACATCTTGTTCACGCGTTAATCCCCTGAATCAGCAATTGCAGGTCTTTCCAGGCCTCTGGCTTGGCGGCGGGACGTTCCAGCAGGAAGCGCGGATGAAAGCTGGTCGCCACGTGTAGTTCAATACCATCATGGTTAATTGACCGTAAACTTCCCCGTGACGGCCCCACATCCGCCCCGATGACCGCACGGCTCGCCGCGTTGCCAAGGATGAGGACGCGTTTTGGCGCGACAAGCTGCAACTGGCGCCTGAGCATCGCGGCAAGAACGGGTTCGGCCTCGGGCGGCATCCGGCCGGTGCTCGGGCGCTTGACACACATCGGCACGAGCAAGACGGAGGCACGGTCGAAACCAATTGCGGCCAGCATCTTGTCAAACAACAGCCCCGCAGTGCCGCTGATCAGATTACCCGTGGCCGAATCATCGCGTTCGGGCGCATCGACGACGATCACCAGCGTTGCTGCGGTTGATCCTTGTGCACCGATAGCGCGCCCGATCCAGCCCGCGTCGGGTGCCGCATCGCTCATGCGCC
>JBBQAU010000278.1:0-2821 GCA_038316685.1 Sphingomonadales bacterium | reverse complement strand
CAGGCTGGAAAGAACGACGATTCGGGGAGCCATGAACGATTCCTTAGATTTACAGGCAGTTCAGCCTGGTGACGCCGCTGATCCTGCCAACAACCCGCCGTCAATATCAAACTCCGACCCGGTGACATAGGTTGCTTCGTCAGAGGCAAGAAAAACCGTCATCGCTGCTACTTCCTCGGGCAATCCAAACCGCTTGAGCGGGGTGTCGGCCACCAAAGCCGCCATTTTGTCAGCGCGATCAGGGCCATCGCCAATCATGGCATCCCAAATACCCGTCAGGATCGCTGCCGGATGCACCGAATTGCAACGGACCTTCATGCCTTGCCCCGCACACCATAGGGCAACCGTCTTGCTGTGATTGCGGATTGCCGCCTTGGAAGACGCATAGGCCGCCGCCCCCGGAATCCCCACCAGCCCTGACCGCGACGAAATGTTGATAATCGCGCCTGTGCCATCCGCACGCATCGTGCGGATGGCATAGCGGCAGCCAAGCATCGTCCCATCAAGATTGACGCGGTGAACGGCATGCCAATCAGCCAGCGTCACATTTTCGGGATCATGCGCTGCATGGTTATGCTCCAATCCGGTGATCCCGGCATTGTTGACGAGGATGTCAAGCCGACCATCGCGCGCCATCAGCGCCGCAATCGCCGCTTCCCAATCGACCTCTTCGCCCACATCGAGTGCGGCAGCGCGCGCATTTGCCCCAAGTTCCGCCGCCAGCGCCGCAGCCGCCGCAGCGTCAACATCCGTCACCCAGACGATTGCCCCTTCATCAACAAAGGCGCGGGCAATCGCTGCACCAATGCCGCGCGCGGCCCCGGTGACGAGCGCGACTTTGCGGTTGAGACGAGCGGTCAACGCGTAACTCCTTTGCAGTGCGCCGCCCCTCGCGAGCCTCATCAAACAAGTTCGGTCATTGCCACCGTCAACGCTGGCGGGGCAAGCGATGAACGGCATTTGCTGCCAGAATCGATCAGGCTGCCAGCATCGGCCACGACAATCCGGTCGACTTTACACCGAAGCTGCGGCTAATCGATACACGTGAACGACATCCTTGGCACCTTGCAATCGACCTTTGGCTTTCCCGACTTTCGCGGGGTGCAGCGCGAAGTGGTTGATCGCGTGATGGCGGGTGCAAATACGCTGGCGGTGATGCCGACAGGCGCGGGCAAGTCGTTATGCTACCAGCTGCCCTCAGTCGTGCTCTCCGGGACGTGTATCGTTGTCTCCCCGCTGATCGCGCTGATGCATGATCAGTTGCGCGCTGCCGACGCCATCGGCATTCGCGCTGCCACCTTGACGTCAGTCGATACCAACCAGGCCGAGACGATCGCGCGGTTTCGCGGCGGGATGCTCGATCTGCTGTATGTCGCACCTGAACGCGCCTCGGGCGAGGCGTTTCGCAGCCTGTTGCGACAGGCCCCGCTTGCCCTGTTTGCGATTGATGAGGCGCATTGCGTATCCGAATGGGGGCATGATTTCCGCCCCGATTACCGGTTGCTGCGGCCCTTGCTCGACGAGTTTGGCGATGTGCCCAGGCTGGCATTGACCGCCACGGCCGACGCGCATACCCGCGCCGACATCCTCGAACAGCTCGGCATTCCGCGCGACGGATTGATCATCGCGGGCTTTGACCGGCCCAATATCCGTTACGCCATTTCCCCGCGCGACAACACCGCGCGCCAGATAGCAGCATTGGTGCGCGACCAACCAGGCCCCGGCATCGTTTATGCCCAGACGCGTGTCGCGACCGAGCGGCTCGCCGAGCAACTCGCGAGCACGGGCCGCCCAACGCGCGCCTATCATGCCGGGCTGGATCCTGCGGTGCGCGCTCGCAACCAGGCCGATTTCGTTGCGTCTGAGGATATGGTGATCTGCGCAACGATTGCGTTTGGCATGGGGATTGACAAGCCCGACGTTCGTTTTGTCGCGCATGCCGGCCTGCCTAAATCCATCGAGGCTTATTATCAGGAAACCGGGCGTGCGGGCCGCGACGGCGATCCATCGGTTGCGCACATGTTCTGGGGGGCGGAAGATTTCGCGCGTGCTTTCAGCCGGGTGAGTGAGGTCGAGCCTGACCGGCAGGCGGGCGAGCGCCAGCGATTAAACGCGCTGCAAATGCTTGTTGAGACGCCTGGCTGCCGTCGCGCGGTGCTGCTGCGGCATTTTGGCGAGAGCCCGGCTGACAATTGCGGTAATTGCGACAATTGCCTGTCGCGCCCAACGCTGATCGACGCGACTGAATTGGCGCGCAAGTTCCTGTCCGCCGTCTATCGCACCGGGCAAAGTTTTGGCGTGGGGCACCTCGAAAAAGTGCTGACCGGGGCGACTGACGAACGCGTTGAAAAGCTTGGTCATGACCGGCTGTCGGTATTTGGCATTGTGTCTGCCGCTGAGGCCAAGCTGATCCGGCCCTTGTCACGGGCGCTCCAGGCGCGCGGGCTTCTTAGCACCAGCGAGCACGGCGGACTGGGGCTGTCGGGCGAGGCGCGTGCGGTGCTGAAGGGCGATGTGCCCGTGCAAATTGTCGCGCCGACCGCCAAAACGGGCCGCTCGCGCCGCGCACTGGCGGAGGCAATGCCCGATGATCCGTTGTTCGAGGCACTCCGCGCCAAACGCCGCGCGCTTGCCGCAGACGCGAAGGTGCCGCCCTATGTGATCTTCCACGATTCGGTACTGCGCGACATGGCGACGCTGCGGCCCGGCTCGCGCACGGCACTTGCCCAGATCACGGGCATTGGCGCGCGCAAGATGGAGGCTTATGGCGATGCTTTCCTCACCGTAATCAGAGAGGCTGTATGATCCGTAAGATTGACGA
>JBBQAU010000277.1:0-2842 GCA_038316685.1 Sphingomonadales bacterium | reverse complement strand
ATCGGCCCGTCCTGGTCACGTCTTGGCATTAAGCGCCGCGCGCGCTAAAGCCCGCGACTTCGCTCTTTCAAGCAGACAGGTTTCCCATGAAGATCAGCGGCGTTGATATCCGCCCCGGCAACATCATCGAATATGAAGGCGGCATCTGGCGTGCGGTGAAAATTCAGCACACTCAGCCGGGCAAGGGTGGCGCGTATATGCAGGTGGAAATGAAAAACCTGATCGATGGGCGCAAGAACAATGTCCGTTTCCGGTCTGCCGAGTCGGTGGAGCGGGTACGGCTTGATACCACCGATTTCCAGTTTCTGTTCCGGGAGGGCGACGCGCTGACCTTCATGGACAAGCAGACCTATGATCAGATCACGCTTGATGCGGGGATTCTGGGCGACGCAGCGGCCTTCCTGCAGGATGGCATGGACGTGGTGATGGAACTCTATGACGAGCGACCGATTTCGGTCCAGTTGCCAGACACGATCGAGGCGCTGATTGTCGAGGCCGATGCGGTCGTGAAGGGGCAGACCGCCTCGTCGAGCTACAAACCTGCCGTACTCGAAAACGGCGTTCGCGTGATGGTGCCGCCGCATATTGGCGCGGGCACGCGGATTGTGGTCGATGTGTATGAACAGACTTATGTAAAGCGCGCGGAGTGAATTGATTCCCTTCCCGCGTGTGGGAGGGGCTAGGGGTGGGCCGATCTCCACCTTCTGTGTTTAGCGCGCGGCAATGCCCACCCCCCGACCCCTCCCGCAAGCGGGAGGGGAGGAGAAAATAATGGTATCCCACTCCGGCCTCCTCACCGTCATGGAACGTGCCGCGCGCAAGGCAGCGCCTCGGCTTCGGCGTGACTTTAACGAGGTTCAGCAATTGCAGGTCAGCCGCAAGGGGCCAGCGGATTTCGTCTCAATGGCGGACAAGCGCGCCGAGCAGTCCATCTATGAAGAGCTCAGCCATGCGCGGCCCGATTGGGCGTTCATCATGGAGGAGCGCGGTGAGATTGCGGGGGATCCAAACAAGCCACGCTGGGTTGTCGATCCGCTTGATGGCACAACCAATTTCCTGCACGGAATCCCGCATTTTGCAATCTCGATCGCGGTGGAGGAGCCGCGCCCCAATGGCGGTTATGACACCGTCTCGGCGCTCGTCTATCAGCCGCTGACCGATGAGAGTTTTTGGGCGGAGCGCGGGCGTGGCGCGTGGCTGACCGATCAACGCCTGCGAGTGTCTGCGCGTAACGATCTGTCGGAGTCGCTGATTGCGACAGGGATACCGTTTCTGGGGCACGGCGATTTCGCGCAATGGACCCGGATTTTCGGTGCAGTCGCGCCGAGCGTCGCTGGCATCCGTCGGCTGGGGTCAGCAGCGCTCGATCTCGCCTGGGTCGCGGCGGGTCGCTTTGATGGCTATTGGGAATCGGACCTGAGCCGGTGGGATGTCGCAGCGGGGATTTTGCTGGTCAAGGAAGCAGGCGGTTACGTTACCGACTTTAGAGGCGGTGACAAGATGATGGAACGCAACGAATTTCTGGCGGCGAATGATGCGCTGCATAACAAACTGCACAAGCTGGTGGCGGGATCGTTGCGGTAGAGACGGCGAATGTCTTTCTGGGGGAGTTAGGCAGTCACCCCATTAACTCAAGCGCCACCGCCGTCGCCTCACCGCCGCCGATACACAGGCTCGCCAGCCCGCGCTTTTGCCCCGTCGTTTGCAGCGCTGAGATGAGCGTTGCCATGATCCGTGCGCCGCTCGCGCCGATCGGGTGGCCGAGCGCGCAGGCACCGCCGTGGATGTTGAGGCTGTCATGGCTGATCCCCAAATCGCGCATCGCGATCATTGCGACCACCGCGAAGGCCTCGTTGACTTCAAACAAATCGACATCGCTGGTTGACCAGCCCGCTTTCTCCAGCGCCTTGCGCATCGCAAAGACCGGCGCTGTGGTGAAAAGTGCCGGGGCATGGGCGTGACCCGCGTGGCTGACGATCCGGGCGATGGGCGTCAGGCCAAGCTTTTCGGCAATTGACGCGCGCGTCATCACCAAAGCGGCGGCACCGTCCGAAATTGACGAGGCATTGGCGGCGGTGATCGTGCCGTCCTTGGAGAATGCGGGTTTCAGCGTTGATATCTTGCTCGCGTCGCCCTTGCCCGGTTGTTCGTCAATGGCGACCGTCGTTGGCCCCTTACGACCAGCAATCTCGATGGGGACGATTTCGCGGGTGAAGGCCCCAGATGCCTGGGCGAGTTGCGCGCGCTCCAACGAGGCGATGGCGTAATCATCCTGCTGCGCGCGGGTGAATTGATAGGCAGCAGCGGTATCCTCGGCAAAATTGCCCATCAGTTTGCCGGGCTCATAGGCATCCTCCAGCCCATCGAGATACATGTGATCCTTTAACACATCATGCCCGATCCGTGCGCCGGAACGATGCTTTAGCGAGAGATAGGGCGCGTTGGTCATGCTCTCCATGCCGCCCGCGATGATCAGATCGGCGGAGCCTGCCGCGAGCGCATCTGCCGCCATGATTGCCGCTTGCATTCCGCTGCCGCACATCTTGTTCACCGTAGTCGCCTCGATATGATCGGGAAGCCCCGCCTTGATCGCGGCCTGACGGGCAGGGGCCTGTCCCAAGCCCGCTGGCAACACGCACCCCATGTAAATCCGCTCAATCGCCGTGCCAGATAATCCCGCACGCTCAACCGCTGCGCCGACTGCTGTCGCACCAAGCTCGGTCGCGCTTGCCCCCGACAAAGCGCCCTGAAAGCTGCCCATCGGAGTGCGGGCATAGGAGACGATGACGATGGGATCGGTGGCCATGGGGATACTCCAGATAGGGTGACCGCGATTTAGGCT
>JBBQAU010000276.1:0-2843 GCA_038316685.1 Sphingomonadales bacterium | reverse complement strand
CGCATCAGATCAACCAGTTCTTCCTCGACCGCAGGGGTGGATTGCCGGGTGCGCGCGCTGAAATCGAGGTCCCACCATTGCTGTGGTAACGGCACAGGCTTGCCGCGTTCGATCAGCAGAAAATGACCCGCAGCCAATTTTTGCACACCTGCAACAAGGCAGGTATCATCAGGGACATAACCAAAAGCGAGAAAATCTTCGACCGCGCGGATATCCGGCACCCGCCGGAGCAACGGATGCGCCAGCAACCCTTTCAGTTCCGAGGCAAAGGCAAGGCCGCCGTCCGATAACTCGACATAATGCAGCGGTTTCACCCCCAACCTGTCACGCGCAAGAAACAGGGTTTGGCGACGCGCATCATATAAGGCAAAGGCGAACATCCCGTTCAGTCGCGCAAGCAACCCTGTTCCCCACGCCAGCCATCCGTGAAGCAAAACTTCGGTATCGCTGTTGGTGCGAAACTTTGCGCCGCGCGCCTCAAGTTCCGCGCGCACCTCCCGAAAATTGTAAATCTCGCCATTGTAACTGACGGCGATCGACTGATCCTCGCTCAGCATCGGCTGCGCACCGCCACCAAGATCGATAATCGACAGCCGCCGGTGGCCGAGCCCAATCCCCGGCGCAATCCAAACCCCTGCCCCGTCCGGTCCGCGATGCGCCTGTATATCTATCATTGCTCTGATCCGCGCCTCATCGACGGGCTTTGGCGTGGCGGGGTAAAAAATCCCGGCAATGCCGCACATCAGCGCGTCAGCCCGGCACTGGTATCAGCAAGGCGATCAATCGGGCCGAGCGCTTTCAGAAAATCTTTGATCGCGACCGTCGCATTGATTTCGCGCGTCGCTTCGCTCGAGACGAGGACGGCGACGGCACGATTTGGTCCACCCAGCATCCTGACCTTTAGCGTTTCCAGCTTCACATCGCGGTTATTGTTCAGCACCAAATCGCCAACGCGATACCAGGTCGCGACAATCCGCTCGACCGGGCCGGGTGCCGTGATCCGCATTGCAGCACCGCCATCAATATCGGCCAGTTTTGCTATCCAAATCCAGCGATCATTCTCGCGCAGCGCACCAATGCCAAAGCCGACAAGTTCCTTGCCCTCGCGCTGATCGGCAAAGACCGCAATCGCCAGATCGACCGCCTGCCCGCGCGGACTGACGTATCGACCCATCAGGAAATGATCCGCGCCGGGATAATGCGGGGACCACGGTGCCCGGACGCTCAACGGCGCGAGTTGCCATCCTGGCACCACCGGCAACGCAATTTGCCGGGGCGTTGCGGCTGCCTGACGACTGCCTAATGACGCCCAGGCCGGAAAAACAGCCGCCGTCATCAGCGCCAGCGCGGCGGCCACACTCACATCGATCCTGAAGCGCGGCATCGCCTGCAACGTGGCGGGATCAAACCAGCGAGCATCAGGATCACGGTCAAACCAGCGCCAGCCAATCGCCAGCACCGCCGCCATCACGAGCCCAAAGAATATCCAGCCATAAACGATATGATCCATCCCCGTCGCGGCCTCGACCGACGTCAAATGGGCGGCATAGATCGTGCCGAACGCCCGCAGGCCGTTGGCAAGGATGGGCACTACCATCGCCATCATCATAAAGGCGATCCGGCGACCCCATGCCACATAACAAACATTGGCGACCAGCGTGCCATAGGCAGCCATCGCGATGACAAACTTCGCGCCTGAACACGCTTCTGCCACCTCAAAATAACCATTGGGAATCGTGATCAACACGCCATCAACCTGTGCCGGCACACCAAAAAGATGCAGCAGCGGCATCGTCATTGCAACCGTGACACGCTGAAGCGGCGCTTCCAACGACTCGCCGAATGGCACGAGGAAAAAGGCGTAAGCCAGGGGAAACAGCAACCCGCGCGCAACCTGCGGTCCCAGCAACGTCACGACGAGCCCCTGCCCCATGATCACCAGCCCAAGGTGTCGCGCCAGCGCCACTTGTGCCGCCTCTCCCACAACCCAGGCAAATCCGCCAAATGCGACAAGCGCCAAACCGGGTGCCCAGGCAACAGGGCGCAAAGCAGCAAGATCATTCCGGCGTTGCCAGACCAGCCAGCCAAGCACCGGCCCGATAAAGAGGCAATGACCAAAGGTGGTGCTTGTCCACCAAATCCGGGCAAGATCAGTGGAATCACGACCAAACAGGATCACCAACATCGCCACCGAAATGGCGAGCGCAACGGCGTGGCGGCGCCAGCCATAGTCTTCTATCGCAGGTTGTGCGACGAAAGCTGATGGCGGCACCGCGACGGTCATCGGCCGGCGCCTGGTTTCCGATCGGTCGGTCTCGGCTGGGCAAGCAGTGAATCAAGCACCGCCAAACGCGCTGACCAGCCGTAGCGCGATTTGACTTGCTGGCGGGCGGATTTACCGAGCGCCATTGCACGATCAGGATCGCGCAACAACCCGATCACGCTATCGGCAAACCCGCCGACAGTGTGTCCAATCAACACCGTATCCCCGTGATCAATCCCCTCGGCCGCAGGGCCTGAGGCAACCACTGGCCGCGCCATTGCCATCGCCTCGAGCACCTTGTTCTGTACACCTCGGGCAAGCCGCAACGGGGCGACGACAACTGACGCCGCCGCCAACCAACCGCGAACATCGGCGACCTCACCGGTGACGATGACACCTGCTGTCTTGCCAAGCGCCTTGACGGCATCGGTTGGATTGCGACCGACAATTGCAAATTTGACTTTGGGGTATTGCAAACGGACATGAGGGAAGATTGTTTCGACAAACCATTCAACGGCTTCGATATTCGGGCGGTAATCCATTTGCCCTGTAAAGACGAGCAGTGCCTCCGTCGCTTCGA
>JBBQAU010000275.1:0-2873 GCA_038316685.1 Sphingomonadales bacterium | reverse complement strand
GCGGTCAATACGCTTCGCGCGCGCAATGACTATCTGTTCACAACGGGCGGCATTGGGCCGACGCATGACGACATCACTGTCGATGCGATTGCCGAGGCATTAGCGGTAGGCGTTGAGCATCATCCAAAGGCGCTTGCAGTGCTGGCCCATTATTATGAGCCGCGTGGCGGCTTGACCGAGGCGCGCAAGCGGATGGCGCGCGTACCGGTCGGCGCCGAACTGATCGAAAATCGCATGTCGGGCGCGCCTGGTATCAAGATCGCCAATATTTTCGTCATGGCGGGTGTCCCGCATATCACGGCCGGGATGCTCGATGCATTGACCGGCACGCTGGAGGGCGGCCTGCCGGTAATATCCCGGACAATTGGCTGCTGGGTCGCCGAAAGCGAGGTTGCCGAATTGCTGGGCAATGTCGAAAGTCGGCATCCCGGTGTCGCGATTGGCAGCTATCCGTTTTTCCGCGAAGGCCGGGTCGGGGCCAATTTTGTCATCCGGGCGACGGCGCAGGAGGTCGTTGACGGGTGCATTAACGATCTGACCACCGCGCTGAAAACGGCTGATCTCGGGGTTGTCGATGGTGGCATTTAAACAACAATCTTCATAAGTTTGAAACCGGCGCTGACATCATTTAAGCTATCAAATCGAACGCGTTAGCATTTCACTTTGAGAGTTCGGGGCAACGTCGACGGAGAGCCGGCGAAGCAAACTTTATGAAGAACATAATTTCTGGCGCAACGTCTTCGCGCGTTTGTCCTTATCTGCTCGCGACCGCTCCCGTCGCCGGGATCGTCGTTGGCAGCGCCGCGCATTTACCATCCGATAAAAAATACTGCCCCAACCCTGCCGATTTACCCAAGTCTACACACCACCGCCATAGCCATCGCTTTGGCCAAAAGGGCAATTCAGACAGGTCATGATGCGTAAATCGCTTCCATCCGCTGCGTGCTGTTCAGTTCTATTCATGCGGGATTTGCGCATCCAGTGCTGGATCAATTACCAGCACCAGCCTACGTTGGCCGGTGTCGGCAATTGGGGGAGAGCGGTGAACGATTGCGCCATCAGGCGACCATTTACGGCCCTTGAACAGGGCGATCTGGCCAGCTGACACATTGCGGACGTCCAAGGTTTCAACGGCAGCACCATTGCGAAGCCGAATTGCCGCTACGTTGTCCAACCACTGTGTTCCCGGCCCAACATAGGTCAGGATCAGCCGAGCACTGACATAGTCGGCGTGGAAGCGGCGACACGCATCTGTCTCGATGACCTCAAGGCGGATCGCCAGCGTGTCGCAGACAAGCAGTTGCGCCAGCCGATTGGCATGCGCTGCAATGTCTGCGGTGAGCGGGCCGATCACTTCGGCCGGATAGCCTGCTTCCTTGAGCGCCAGGATCATCGCAGCGCCGACCTGATCAGCTTCCGCAGTCAGGCTGATGCCTTTGATCTTTGCAAGCGTTTTGACGTCTGGCACTTTAGGCGCCACCTTCCGCTCCCAAATTGCCAGATTGATGCCGGGCATCAGGATCGCAGAAAGCGCATCCGGGTCAGCCGACCGCGCCGCATGTTCGGGCCAGGTCAATTCTGAATTGAGCAATGCTGTCGCCATCATACGGTCTCCAGCGTTGTCTCGGGCTCCCAGCTCGGGAACGGATCAGCAAGCGTTCGCCATGCATCTGGCGTAAATGCAGTCGCCGCCACCAAACACGAATCAAGCGCGGCGCGGACTGCCGGTTCGTCCATTCCGATGCCGATGAACACCAGCTCCTGACGTCGATCTCCCCACACCGGATCCCAATGCTTGAGCACAAACTCTTCAAAGCTTCCGTCTTCGGGCCAACGATTCTTCGGCACCGCCGCCCACCAGCGCCCCATGCGCGACACCGTTGTTTGATGCCCCGCCTTGCCCAACTCACCAAGGTAATCCGGTCTTGTTGCCAGCCAGAAATGCCCCTTGGCGCGAATGACCTTATCGAGGGCTTGCCCCCCGGTCAGGAATTTGCGGAAACGGACTGGATCGAAAGGTCGCCGCGCCCGATAGACGAAGCTCTCCACGCCGTATTCTTCGCTTTCAGGACGATGATCGGCATAGCCGTATAGTTCCTTTGCCCATAGCGGGTGTTGCTCGGCCTTTTCGTCGTCGAACAGGCCGGTGTTGAGGATCGTGTCCAGTGGCACCTTGGCAAAATCAGCCTCAACGATGCGCGCATCGGCATTGAGCGAAGCAACCACCTTTTTAACGACGGCGAGCTGGTCTGCGGATACCTCGCCCGTCTTGTTGATGATCACGACGTCGGCAAATTCGATCTGCTCGACCAGCAACGATACCAGGCTGCGCGTGTCGCCCTCGCCAGTCGTCTCGCCGCGATCAGCGAGCAAATCTTCGCTTGAATAATCGCTGAGCAGGTTTGCCGCATCCACGACGGTGACCATTGTGTCGAGCCGCGCGATATCCCCCAAGCTTGCCCCCTCCTCGTCGCGAAACGAGAATGTGGCAGCGACCGGCAATGGCTCGGAAATGCCAGTGCTCTCGATGACAAGATAGTCAAACTTGCCCGCCTCGGCGAGGGCGCGCACCTCTTTGAGCAGGTCATCACGAAGCGTGCAGCAGATGCAGCCATTGGTCATCTCAACCAGTGTTTCTTCGCTGCGCGACAGTGCGGCATCGCCGCCGCGCACAAGGTCGGCATCAATGTTCACTTCGGACATATCATTGACAATGACAGCCACACGTTTGCCCTCGCGATTGGCGAGGATGTGATTGAGCAGTGTCGTTTTGCCCGCGCCAAGGAAGCCCGAGAGGACCGTGACCGGAAGGCGCTGCAGCGGAAGAGAACTCATGAGGAAACCTCGATATTAATGCAATGTTATATCATCAG
>JBBQAU010000274.1:0-2878 GCA_038316685.1 Sphingomonadales bacterium | reverse complement strand
GCCATGTCCGACGGATCGGATTTGGACATTTTCGCACTGCCATCGCGCAACGACATGATCCGGGGTGCTGCCTTGCTCACCAGTGGATCGGGCAGCGGGAAGAGATCAACGTTGAAGTCGGTGTTGAATTTGGTCGCAATGTCGCGCGCGAGTTCCAGATGCTGCTTCTGATCCTCCCCCACGGGCACATGCGTTGCCTTGTAGAGCAGCACGTCCGCCGCCTGCAGCACGGGATAGCCGAAATAGCCGACGCTCTGGCTCGCCCCGTCCTTGCCGGCCTTGTCCTTCCACTGCGTCATGCGGTTGAGCCACCCCATCCGCGCGCTGCCGTTCAGGATCCAGGCAAGCTCGCTATGCGCGGGCACACGCGCCTGATTGAACAGGATTGCGCGGTCTGGATCGATGCCGCAGGCGAGCAGCGTGGCTGCCATCTCGATCGTGTTCGCCGCCAGCTCTGCCGGGACGACGGGCTGCGTCAGCGCGTGAAGATCGGCGAGGAAGAACAGGCACTGCCCACCTGTCGCCGCAACCTCGTCCTGCATCGCGACCCATTGCTTGATCGCGCCAAGATAATTGCCGAGGTGGAGATTGCCGGTAGGCTGGATTCCGGAGACAACACGCATTGACTGGCTTTCCTGGCGATTATTCGGACGGTTGTTTCGGACTGCGCCTCAGCATCGCGCGTAGATCGGACGGCAGATAGGCGCGAAAGCCAAAGCAAGCGGCGGCATAGACGAGCCCGCCCGTTGCGACCAGCGTGATCATCGCCAGCCAGCGCGTCATGCCCAGCCCAAGCGTGTAGGGCGCGAAATAGGGGTTCAGTGCGATCATGACCGCCCCCATCAACAGCGCCGCCCCCACCAGCCGAAACACGCGGCGGCGCAGCTGTGCATCCGCCACGAAATGGCCGCGTTTGACCAAAGTGCGGTACAGCAGCGCAAGATTGACAAGGCTCGCAATCGCTGTCGCCAGCGGCGGCCCCATATGTTTCAGCGGCACAATAAAGGCGAGGTTGAGCACGAAGTTGACGGCAATCGCGATCGTCGCAAAGCGCACCGGCGTGGTGGTATCGGCGCGTGCATAAAAGCCCGGCGTCAGCACCTTGATCAGCACATAGGCTGGCAGCCCGACCGAGAACGCCGCAAGCGCCTGGGCGGTGAACAGCGTGTCGTCGGGGGTGAACTTGCCGTGCTGAAACAGCGCTGCGACAATCGGTACGCCGCACACGATGAGCGCTACGGTCGCGGGCAGGGTGAAGAACAATGCGAGCTCCATCCCCCGGTTCTGCGTCGTCATCGCCTCGGCATCCGCACCGCTGCTCAGCTGGCGTGAGATCGTCGGCAGCAACACGGTGCCAAGCCCGATCCCGATCAGCCCGAGCGGCAATTGGTTCAGCCGGTCCGCATAATAGATGTAACTGACCGATCCTTCCGCGAGCAGGCTGGCGGCAAGCGCTGTCGATACCACAAGGTTGATCTGCACCGCCCCCGCACCCGCCGCTGCCGGCCCGATCAACGCGATCAGCCGCTTCACCTCAGGCGTCAGTCGGGGCAGGCGCGGCCGCAGATTGACGCCGCTGCGCAGACACGCAACCCACAGCCATAGCAATTGTAACGCGCCTGATACCGTCACTGCAATCGCCTGATTGCGCGCGGTCAGCAGCGGATTACTCTCATGAAAGTACAAAAGCGCCGCGATCAGCGTCAGGTTGAGCAGGATGGGGGCTGCGGCACTGACCCAGAATTTGTTCATTGAATTCAGGATGCCGCCCAGCAGCGACACTAATGATATCAGCAAGAGATAGGGCAGGGTGATCCTCGACAGCATGACGGCAAAATCAAACTGATCGGCCGAAACATTGCGGAACCCGCCAGACAGCGCCCAGGTGATCGGCCATGCGAAAATCTCCATGATGATCGTCAGCACGATCAATACCGGCAGCAACACCGACAGCGCGTCTTCGGCAAAGCCGAGGCCCGCCGCCAGCCCGCCACCTTTTTCCGCCATTTTTTTGTTAAACATCGGGATGAAGGCGGCGGTGAACGCGCCTTCGGCAAACAGTGCGCGGAACAAATTGGGCAGGCGAAACGCAACCAGAAACGCGTCCGAGGCAAAGCTCGCCCCGATGAAGCGCGCAAACAACGAATCGCGGACGAGCCCGAGCACCCGGCTCGCCAGCGTTAGCCCGCCGATCGAGCCAAGCGCGCGCGCCAAATTCATCGCCGCGCTCCGCTGGCCCCGGGATCAGGCGTGGCCAGCATCCTCAGCCGGCATGCCCGAAAGCTGCGCCTGCGCCTGCTGCATATACAGCGCGCCAAAATCAATCGGCTCCAGCAGCAGCGGCGGGAAGCCACCATCGCGAACCGCATCTGCCAGCACGCGGCGAGCAAACGGGAACAAAATCCGCGGCGCTTCCGCCAGCAGGAAAGGCTGCAACTGATCGTCGGGAATGTTGCGAAGCGCGAACAACCCGGCAAAGCTCAGATCAACGACAAAGGCGACCATATCGTCACTTTCAGACCGCACATCGATTTTCAGCACAACCTCATGCACATCCTCAGCCACCGTGTTCGCGCTGATGCCAAATTGCACATCAACGCGCGGTGCGGCGGTGCTTTGATAAATGGCGGGGGCATTGGGGTTTTCAAAGGACAGGTCCTTTACATATTGGGACAGGATGCCGACTGCGGGCATATCATCCGCGCCATTTGCCATCGGCATGCCGTCGTCCGTGCTGCTACCCTGTTCGGTCATCATCCTGCTTCCTTGATCTGAATTCGTTGGATGCGGCCTATCGCCTGAAACCCGCCACCGCAATGCGCGCTGCGCCTAGCAGGGGCGCGGGGGGAGTTCAATGTGGGGGGCATCCGCGCCGATC
>JBBQAU010000273.1:0-2899 GCA_038316685.1 Sphingomonadales bacterium | reverse complement strand
GCGATCAATGCGACCCGCATCCCTGAGTGCATGGGTGATGGCCTGCATCAGCGCGATGTTGCGTTCATGCTCCTCCCGCGCGAGCGACTCGGCATGGGCAAGACCCTCGGCAAAGCCCTCGCCGCGCGCGTGGGCGATCGGATCAACAAAGCTCTCAGCGGCACCGCCCGGCGCGTCAAATGGATCCCAGCCCTCGGTTGGATCCGTGCCCGGCTCTGCGGGGCTGAAATGCTTGGGCACTGGCGATTGCGGCGAAAAGGATTTCGGCTGTCCTGCCGATGCACGCGCCCGCAAATCAGCCGGGGCGAACCCGTCCTCGGCGACTGCGTTGGATTGATGCAAAGCTTTCGCGGCAGCATTATGTCGGCCGGCAAAGCCTGCCGAGAAACTAGACATAATCGTCTTCGCCTCCGCCCATCATGATCGTGCCTTCCTTGGCAAGCGTCCGGGCAATCTGGATGATCGCCTTTTGTGCTTCGAGCACTTCGGACAGGCGCATCGGCCCGCGCGATTCGAGTTCGTCGCGAATGCCGTCGGCGGCGCGCGCCGACATGCAGCCAAGGAAGCGGTTGCGGGTCGCCTCATCAACACCTTTGAGCGATCGAATGAGAACGTCGCTATCGACATTGCGGATCAGCGTGCCCAGATTCTTGTCATCAAGATCGAGCAGATTATCAAAGACGAACATCGCCTCTTCAATGGCCCGGGCTACCTCGCGATCGATCTTGAACAATTTTGGCATCACGCGGGTTTCAGTTGCTTTGCGCGCGCTTTGCATGATCTTG
Source organism: Sphingomonadales bacterium (assembly GCA_038316685.1). GTDB lineage: Bacteria > Pseudomonadota > Alphaproteobacteria > Sphingomonadales > Sphingomonadaceae > Sphingomonas. The sequence continues at coordinate 2,114 of JBBQAU010000273.1, read as the reverse complement.
GCAGCTTCCCGCGTCCCGCCGAGCACCACCCCTGCCGGATGGCCGCCAATGCCAATTCGGCCGGCGAGCATCGTCTTCAGCGTCTCCACCGCCTCCGGCGTGATAGGACCGAGCTTCGCGATCCGGTGAAGGACGTCTGGCTGGACCGAATCAGGAAGCGATTCGAGTACTCTTGCACCAATGCTTGGTTCCAAATTGGCAATCAGAACGGCCGCGATCTGTGGATGCTCCTTTTCAATCAGCGTTCCGATCTCACCAGCGTCGAGCCAGTCGAGCAAATCGATTGCGCAGGCATCGGCCACCGGGGTGATGCGGGCGAGCACACTTTCAGCTTTTTCACGACCAAGCGCGCGGTTCATTATCGTTTCAATTCGCGGACGCGGATCATAACCGATTGCCGTGCGTTCCCGCGCCCGTCCGACAAAATCATCAAGGACACCCTCAACCTCAGGCTCGCTGACATCGGCAACTGCAAACATTGCCTTGCCAAGCTGGCGAACCTCTTCGGGGTCCAGCTTTTGAAGGATCGCAGCGGCTTCATCATCCCCAACCAGCATCATCAGCACGGCCGCTCGCTCGACACCCGTATAGCGCCGCAGCGGTTCAGTGTTCTGTTCGGTCTGGTCCATTAGCCGGCATCCGACCGGATCATATCGCGGACCGCGAGCGCTGCACGTGTTGGATTATCGCGTGTAAAGCCCCGAACCATGCCGATCCGGCCATCATAGCCGCGCGCGCTTTCAAGCATTTCGATGCTGATGGGCAAGGAATTTCCCTGGGCATCGACAGCCGTTGGTGTCGCGCCGACCGATGCCTCGCCAGCCATTGCCGGTCCAACCGCCAGTCGGGGCTGAGCGTCATCCTCCCGCTTCTTCAAAAGGGCGCGTGACAAGGGGCGGACGCCCAGCATCAGTACCAGCAACGCAATCAGAATCGCTGTGACATTGCGCGCGACGATTGGGAGCCAGCCTGCCTCGTACCAAGGTGCCTGGTCCTCCCGTATCGAGGCACCGGCAAATTTGCGCGCAATCACAGTTACCTGATCATTGCGGGCCGGGTTGTAGCCGACAGCCGCGCGAACCAGCTGCGTGATCTGTTGAATTTCAACCTGACTGCGCGGCTTGCCGGTTTCGGGATCGCGTAACAGCACGGCAACCGAGAGGCGCTTGATATTGCCCGGCATGGCGCGGGTCACCGAGACCTGTTTGCCCAAGTCATAAGCGCGAGCATAATTTTCCGATGTCTTGGTAGGCTCTGCCGGAGGCGTGCCGGGAGCCGCGCCGTTCTTGGCAGCAGCAGCCGCAGCCGCCGCCGTAGCGGTGACGGTGCTCGCACCCGGTGGGGTGTTGGAGAGTGCGCCGGGAATACCACCCGGGGCTTGCGCGCCATCCTTCTGGCCGGTCCAATTGCCCTGTTCAGCGCGCAAGATGCCGTCCTTGTCATAGCTTTCGCGCGTGGCCTGGGTTTCATCAAGGTCAACATCAGCTTGAATTTCAGCGCTAAAATTGCCCGGCCCAACCAGTGGCGTGAGCAGTTGGTTCAATTGCGCGCGGAACTTGTCTTCAATCCGGCGCTGGAAATTGATTCGAGCGTCACCCGCAAGCGTTGTGGAATCCTGGCCCTGGGCATGCGTCAGCAATGCTCCCATCTGATCGACAATGGTCACCGCATCCGCCTTCATCCCCGGCACCGACGAGGCGACGAGATTGATGATCGAGCTCACCTGCGATTCCGAAAGGCTGCGCCCGGGCTGAAGCTTTAGAATAACCGAGGCGGTAGGCGCGGCGCTTTCCCTAACGAACACGCTTGCCTCCGGCATCGCCAGATGGACGCGCGCCTCGGCGACCGCATCGATCTCCTTAATTGACTGCGCAAGCTCACTTTCGCGCGCCTGACGCAAGCGTTCGCCTTCCACCGCACGACTAACGCCCATCGGTAGCTGATCAAGAATGGCATAGCCGCCCGGAGCCGCTTTGGGCAGGCCCTGTCCCGCGAGCAATATGCGCGCGCGGGAATAATCATCTTCATTCACGGTCAATGCGCCAGTGCCTTCATTGATCTGGCTAGCGATATTTGCAGCCTGCAGCGCTTGGGTCACTGCCGCCTTGTCGGAA
>JBBQAU010000272.1:0-2915 GCA_038316685.1 Sphingomonadales bacterium | reverse complement strand
GTCATCCGCAACCGGATGAGCCGCGCGGCAATGGATGGCTATCAGGTCGCGGTTCACGCAATTGGTGACAAGGCCAACGCGCAGGTGCTTGACGCGATTGAGGAATTATCCGTCACATATGAAGGCGACCGTCGCTGGCGGATTGAACATGCACAAATTGTCGATCCCGTTGATCTGCCCAAGTTCGGCAAGCACAGCATAATCGCCTCGATGCAGCCGGTGCATCAGACCGGCGATCGCAAGATGACCGAGGCGCGGCTTGGCGCTGATCGCCTGATCGGTGCTTATGCCTGGGCGACAATGATCAAAAACGGATCGGTGCTGGCATTCGGGACCGATTATCCGGTTGAGAGCCCTGATCCGTTTGCGGGCTGGGCGGCGGGCTTCACACGGTCTGACGCTGACGGCCAGCCTTATGGCGGCTGGCAACCGCAAGAGCGCATTTCGCGCGAGGCGGCGTGGCGCGCCTACACAATGGATGCAGCTTATGCGGGTTTTGCCGAAAATCAGTTTGGGCGGCTGGCACCCGGCCAGCTGGCGGATTTTATCATCATTGACCGTGATCCCCTGCTCGCCAGTGCCAGCGACTTGCGCGCGACCAAGATATTGGAGACCTGGGTGGGCGGTGTGCAGGTGTTTGAGCGAAAATAGCGACATGGTAACCGACTTGTTACTTGCTTGCAGGCAAAGAAAAGCCCGCGGTTTCCCCCGAAACCGCGGGTCCTCCCCCCGTTTAGCTCGTTTCGTCAGGCAACTTTGGTGGTAACAACCTCTTCTGGCTCGCGCAGCACATAGCCACGACCCCAGACGGTTTCGATATAATTGTCGCCCTCGCACGCCATACTGAGCTTCTTGCGCAGCTTGCAGATGAAGACGTCGATGATTTTCAGTTCGGGTTCGTCCATGCCGCCATAAAGGTGGTTCAGGAACATTTCCTTAGTCAGCGTGGTGCCCTTGCGTAAGGACAGCAGCTCAAGCATTGCATATTCCTTGCCTGTCAGATGGACGCGGGCGCTATCCACTTCAACAGTTTTGGCATCAAGGTTGACGGCGAGCTTTCCGGTGCGGATGACGCTTTGTGAATGACCCTTGGAGCGGCGCACAACGGCGTGAATGCGGGCGACGAGTTCGTCGCGGTGGAAGGGCTTGGTGACGTAATCGTCAGCGCCAAAGCCAAAGCTGCGGACCTTTGAGTCCATTTCATTGATGCCAGAAAGGATCAGCACCGGCGTCTGCACCCTGGCGACGCGCAGTTTCTTGAGCACATCATAGCCGTGCATGTCAGGCAAATTTAGATCAAGACAGATGATGTCATAATCATACAGCTTGCCCAGATCGAGGCCTTCCTCGCCCAGGTCTGTCGTGTAGACATTGAAACCCTCGCTCGAAAGCATGAGCTCAATTGCTTTTGCCGTTGTTGGCTCGTCCTCGATCAGCAGCACGCGCATGTTGCACTCCCCTGTTCATCGTGAGCGCCGATGCACCCGCTGGCGCGACGCTTTCCGATGCAGCAATAACCCAACAACATCTGAAGGCAAAAGGTTAATTTGTCGTTAATCGGCCTCAATCCACGAGTCGCGGAAAATATCGAGTCGTTTGAATCACTTGGGGCGCAATTTTTTTGCGGTCAGGGGGGCGCGATTGGCGCCAGATTTAGCCAGGATCGCCATCGGGCAACTTGAGGGGTGAATCTGTCGAACGCGGACGGCGGAAGGCGGTATCCTGCTGATTGTTTGCGCTAACAGCTCAGGCGTTAGCCATCGCATAACACCGCGAAAGAGTTGCTGCTTGACCGGTCGCAAAGCACAAATCCCGCCGCCTCCTTTCGCCGGACGATGGGGATGCCGAACTTCGCCCCAACAAGGGAGGCTATTCTGCAGACCAAAGTTAAAATTGATCACCGCCGCTTCGACACGCTTGGCCATGCCGATCATGGCTGGCTCAACGCCCGCCACCATTTTGCGTTCGCCAGCTATTATGATCCGGCCCGGATGGGCTGGGGTGCCATTCGCGTGTGGAATGATGACGAGATTGCGCCGAACAGCGGGTGTCCAACCCATGCGCACAGCAACATGGAGGTCATCACCTATGTTCGCTCTGGCGCGATCACGCATCAGGATTCGCTCGGCAACACCGGGCGGACGGAGGCGGGAGATGTGCAGGTGATGAGCGCGGGGACAGGAGTTCGGCATTCAGAGTATAATCTTGAGCCAGATACCACCCGCATCTTCCAAATCTGGATCGAGCCGAGGCCATCGGGTGGAAGCCCAAGCTGGGGTGCCAAGCCCTTTCCCAAGGGCGATGGCAGCGGCGCGTTCGTCATCCTGGCAAGCGGCTTTCCCAAAAATGAGGGGGCCTTATCGATCCGCGCCAACGCGCGTGTGCTTGCGGAGACGATCCCGGCGGGCGCTTCGATTAGCCATTGAGTCGGGCTTGACCGCCACGCTGATCTGGTTCCCACAACGGGCACGACCGAGATTGCTGGCGAACGCATTGAGACGCGCGATGGTGTCGCGATTGCGGGCGGCCAAACGATCACGATCACCGCGATCAACGACGCGGAACTTGTGCTCGTTGATTCGATTTAAGTCTGGACTCGACAGGAGACCAACCATGGCCAAAGTGCTTGTGCTTTATTATTCGTCTTACGGACATATTGAGAAAATGGCGGAGGCCGTCGCCGAGGGTGCCCGCTCAGCAGGTGCGGAGGTCGATATCCGGCGAGTCCAGGAAACCGCCCCGCCTGAAGTGGTTGCGGCAGCGCACTTCAAAACTGACAGTGCCCACCCCGTGATTGAAGGACCAGAGGCGCTCACGCAGTATGATGCGATCATCGTCGGTTCGCCAACGCGGTTCGGCCGGATGTCAGGCCAGATGGCGGCGTTTTGGGATACGGCTGGGGGCCTGTGGATGCG
>JBBQAU010000271.1:0-2963 GCA_038316685.1 Sphingomonadales bacterium | reverse complement strand
CGTTATCCCCGCGCAGGATTATGATTTTTTGCGCGCGGCTGGCGTGCAGGCGATCTTTGGTCCTGGTACGAACCTGGTGAATGCGGCGGCTGAAGTGTTGAAACTGCTGGGGCATAATCTGCCCCCGATTGAGGAGGCTGCGGAATGAGTGAGACGATGGACCCGGCCTCCCCAGTGGCAGCGGAGCTACGCACCAACTGGACGCGTGCCGAAATCGCCGCGCTGTTTGACCTGCCGTTCGATGAGCTGATGTTCCGCGCGCAAACCGTTCACCGTGCGCATCATGCGGCGGGCGAGGTGCAGCTTTGCACGTTGTTGTCGATCAAGACGGGCGGTTGCCCTGAGGATTGTGGCTATTGCTCGCAGTCGACATCTGCCGACAGCGGCTTGAAGGCGGACAAGCTGATGGAGGTCGAGGCGGTGCTCACCGCCGCTGCCGAGGCCAAGGCGAGCGGATCGCAGCGTTTCTGCATGGGTGCCGCGTGGCGCAACCCCAAGGATCGCGATATGGGCGCGGTGGTCGCGATGGTTGAAGGCGTCAAGGCGATGGGGCTGGAAACGTGCATGACGCTGGGCATGCTGGAGCCGCATCAGGCACAGCAATTGGCGCATGCGGGGCTCGATTACTACAACCACAATATCGATACATCGCCAGAAAATTACGGCAACGTCATCACCACGCGGACCTTCGAGGACCGGCTCGACACGCTGGAAAATGTCCGCTCGGCGGGCATCAACGTGTGCTGCGGTGGCATCGTCGGCATGGGCGAGACGCGCAGCGACCGGGTGGGCTTCGTCCACGCACTCGCCACCCTGCCGCGTCATCCCGAGAGCGTGCCGGTGAACGCGCTGGTGCCGGTGAAGGGCACCGTGCTGGGCGACATGTTGGCCGACACGCCGCTGGCCAAGATCGACGATATCGAATTTGTCCGCACCGTCGCCGTCGCGCGGATCACGATGCCGCTGAGCGTGGTGCGCCTCTCGGCGGGACGTGAGAGCATGAGCGAGGCGACGCAGGCGTTGTGCTTCATGGCGGGCGCGAACTCGATCTTCACCGGTGACAAGTTGCTGACCACGGGCAATCGCGGCGATAGCGCGGACGGTGCGATGTTCGCAAAGCTTGGGCTGCGGCCGATGACGGGAGCAGAGCCGATGCGGGTGGCGGTTGACGTAGCGACGAATTTGTAGTTACATCATGGAGTGGATTTGGGATGAGCGCAAAGCAGCCACCAACCTGGACAATCACGACGTGTTCTTCGAAATCGCGGTTCTGGTGTTTGAGGACCCGTGGCAGTTGAGCGAGCCTGATCCACATACTGACGACAACCGTTGGCGGACGATCGGAATGGTCAAAGCGACAACCTTGTTTGTCGTTCATACGGTGACTGAAGCAGACGGAACGGGACGCATCATTAGTGCGCGGAAAGCAACCAAAACGGAAAGGAGGAAGTATGAGCAAGCCCGACATTGACCCAAGATTTACACCCGAAATGATCGCGCAGCTCGATCGTCTCGCGGCTATGCCCGACGAAGAAATCGATCTGTCCGACATGCCCGAAGTGACCGATTGGTCGAACGCGGTGCGCGGCAAGTTCTTTCGCCCGGTCAAGCAGCAGGTGACATTGCGGCTCGATGCGGACGTGCTGCACTGGTTCAAGACCCACGCCGAAGGATCGCGCGGGTATCAGACGCAGATCAATGCAGCGCTACGACGGTTCGTTGAGGAAGAGGCGAAGCGGGCGTGATGGCCAGTGCGGAGCAGATGCGGGTGGCGGCTGGGTGATTGATTTCGCGGTGAGCCTCCTCGGCATAGGAACCTTTCTGGTTCTTTGGGGAGCACTGCCGCTTTGGATTTGGTGGTTTCAAACGCGCATCGTCGATTATCTGCCCGACGATGCGCAGGGGCGCGGCCGTGCAGGGGCAGGAATTGGAGCGGTCTTGATCGTTGTGACTCTATGGCTTGTATGGAGATACGTGCTGCCAGACTGGTGGATCGTCGCCACGCCGATGATAGTAACGGATTGATAGAGGACGAAATGTTCAAAAAAATCCTGATCGCCAACCGTGGCGAAATCGCTTGCCGCGTCATGCGGACCGCCAACAAAATGGGCATCGCCACCGTCGCGGTCTATTCGGATGCCGATGCGCGCAGCCCGCATGTACTGATGGCGGATGAGGCGGTGCGGCTTGGGCCGCCGCCGGCGGGGGAGAGCTATTTGCTCGCCGAGCTGATCCTTGCCGCTGCGAAATCTACGGGCGCAGACTGCATCCATCCCGGCTACGGCTTCCTGTCCGAGCGCGCGAGCTTCGCCAAGGCCTGTGCCGATGCGGGGATCGCGTTTGTCGGCCCGCCGCCGAACGCGATTGCGGCGATGGGCGACAAGATCGAATCGAAGAAACTCGCGCGAGACGCAGGCGTCAGCGTCGTGCCGGGTTTCCTCGGTGAGATCGACAGCACCGAACACGCGGTCGAGATCGCCAGCGACATTGGCTATCCGGTGATGATGAAGGCATCGGCGGGCGGCGGCGGCAAGGGGATGCGGCTGGCGTATAGCGAACAGGATGTGCGCGAGGGCTTTGAGGCGACCAAGCGCGAGGGGCTGGCGTCGTTTGGCGATGACCGCGTGTTTATCGAAAAATTCATCGAAAGCCCGCGCCACATCGAAATCCAGATACTCGGCGATCAACAGGGCAACATCCTGTACCTCAACGAACGCGAATGCAGCATCCAGCGCCGCCACCAAAAGGTCGTCGAGGAAGCGCCGTCGCCGTTCGTCACGCCAAAGATGCGTAAAAGCATGGGCGAGCAGGCGGTCGCGCTTGCGCGGGCGGTGGGTTATTATTCGGCGGGCACGGTTGAGCTGATCGTGTCGGGCACGGACGCGACGGGAGAGGGCTTCTACTTCCTCGAAATGAACACGCGGCTTCAGGTCGAACATCCGGTGACCGAGGCGATTACGGGT
>JBBQAU010000270.1:0-2972 GCA_038316685.1 Sphingomonadales bacterium | reverse complement strand
TTCGCAGGTCAGCGTCATTGGCATTGGCGTGGTGACGTTCATCGACCATTTGATCGTGTTGCCCTCAACGGTGCCGTCGGCAATTACGACCGAACCCATCGCACCGGCCTGTGAACCGCTCCAGCTCGCGCCGTCGCTCTTAACGACCAATACTGCTTTTTGCTCGCCAAGCGGCGACTTAACAACGGTGTTCCAGGTGACATCGACATCAGCCATGATCGCTTCTCCTACGGTGATTCTACTTCGGGCCCACAACGGACCCGGCAGACACCACCTTCACTGACAGCCCGGGGCTGTCAAGCTGGGGGCGCACGACTTTTGTATAGCCAACAACCACCCAGACGGACTTGCCGGGGGCGATGACGACGCAGGCCGCTGCGTCAAGCCGGGGATCGTCCAAGACCTTTTTTTACGCGATCGTGGCGAATTGATCCTCGCGATCATTGAAACCCGCTCGGCAGACTTGTGTTGCAGATCGGCAACACTACATTTGCCTTGTCAACACCAGGAACCAACGCCAGAAACCAGCTCATGAACATTGAGAAATTCACTGATCGCGCTAGGGGTTTTTTGCAATCGGCCCAGACGGTTGCGATCCGGATGAACCATCAGCGAATTTCGCCCGAGCATTTGCTAAAGGCCCTGCTGGAGGATGAGCAGGGCATGGCGGCTGGCCTGATTAAGGCGGCAGGGGGCAACCCGGTGCTGGCGACGACCGATATCGACGCCACTCTCGCTCGTATCGCCGCTGTTTCTGGCAGTGGGGCGCAACAGCCCCCGGGGCTCGATACCGACACGATAAAGATTCTGGATATAGCGGAGCAGGTGGCACAAAAGGCCGGTGACAGCTTTGTGACGGTCGAGCGGCTGTTGCTCGCGCTGGCGCTCGCCACCACAAGCACGGCGGGCAGGGCACTTGCCGGGGCGGGAGTCACAGCCGAGGGAATCAATACCGCGATCAATGGTTTGCGCAGCGGTCGCACCGCAGATAGCGCAGGGGCTGAGGACCGCTATGACGCGTTGAAAAAATATGCGCGCGACCTGACGCAGGCAGCGCGCGATGGCAAGCTTGATCCGGTCATCGGTCGTGATGAGGAAATCCGCCGTACGATACAGATTCTCGCGCGCCGGACCAAGAATAATCCCGTGCTGATTGGCGAGCCCGGCGTCGGCAAAACCGCGATTGCTGAGGGCCTCGCGCTGCGGATCGCGAATGGCGACGTTCCCGATACGCTGAAGGACCGCACTTTGATGTCGCTTGATATGGGCAGCCTGATCGCGGGTGCGAAATATCGTGGTGAATTTGAAGAACGTCTGAAGGGCGTGCTTGATGAGGTGCGCGCGGCCGAGGGTGATATCGTGCTCTTTATCGATGAGATGCACACCCTGATCGGGGCGGGCAAATCGGATGGGGCGATGGACGCGTCAAACATGATCAAGCCTGCGCTCGCGCGGGGTGAACTCCATTGTGTCGGTGCGACCACGCTCAATGAATATCGCAAATATGTGGAGAAAGACGCGGCCCTCCAGCGGCGCTTTCAGCCAGTCTTTGTTGGCGAGCCGACGGTGCCTGACACTATTTCTATTCTGCGCGGCTTAAAGGAAAAATACGAGCTGCATCACGGGGTGCGGATCACTGATGCGGCCATCGTCGCGGCGGCGACGCTGTCGCACCGCTACATTTCGGATCGCTTTCTGCCCGACAAGGCAATCGACCTGATGGATGAGGCCGCGTCACGCATCCGAATGGAAGTGGAGAGCAAACCCGAAGAAATCGAAACGCTTGATCGCCGCATCATCCAGCTCAAGATCGAACGCGAAGCGCTCAAGAAGGAGACCGATCCGGCCTCGCGCGAACGGCTCGGCACGTTGGAAACAGAGCTGGGTAACCTTGAGCAGCAATCCGGAGAACTCACGCAGCGCTGGCAGGCGGAAAAGGACAAGATCGCGGCTGAGGCGAAACTGAAGGAACAACTTGAGGCCGCGCGGCTGGAACTTGATCAGGCACAACGCAGCGGCAACCTCGCGCGGGCGGGTGAACTTTCCTACGGAACGATCCCCCAGCTTCAGCGCCAGCTTGATGAGGCGGCAGGCGCAGCCAAAGGCGCAATGCTGCGCGAGGAGGTGACCGCCGATGATATCGCGGGCGTCGTCAGCCGCTGGACAGGGATTCCGGTTGACCGGATGATGGAGGGCGAGCGTGAAAAGCTGCTCCAGATGGAGGCGCTGCTCGGCAAGCGGGTGATCGGGCAGAAGGAAGCGGTCCGTGCGGTCTCCACCGCTGTGCGCCGATCACGCGCGGGCTTGCAGGACCCGAACCGTCCGCTCGGCTCGTTTTTGTTCCTCGGGCCAACCGGCGTCGGCAAGACCGAACTCACCAAAGCGCTCGCTGAGTTCCTGTTCGACGATTCAACCGCGATGGTCCGCATCGACATGAGCGAATTCATGGAAAAGCATGCCGTCGCACGGCTGATCGGTGCGCCCCCCGGCTATGTTGGGTATGAAGAGGGCGGTGTGCTTACCGAAGCAGTTCGGCGGCGGCCCTACCAGGTCATCCTGTTTGATGAGGTCGAAAAGGCACATGGCGATGTATTCAACATCTTGTTGCAAGTGCTTGATGACGGTCGCCTGACGGATGGCCAGGGCCGGACGGTGGATTTCACCAATACGATCATCGTGCTCACCTCCAACCTCGGCAGCCAATATCTGACGGCGCTGGGCGATGGCGAGGATGTGGCGTCGGTCGAGCCGCAGGTAATGGAGATGGTGCGCGCGCATTTCCGGCCGGAATTTCTCAACCGGCTCGATGAGATCGTGCTCTTCCACCGGCTTGGCCAAGCCGAGATGGCACCGATTGTCGATCTCCAGGTCGAACGCGTCCGCAAACTGCTCGCCGAGCGCAAAGTGACGATCAGCCTGAGCGAGGCAGGGCGCAACTGGCTGGGCCGCGTTGGCTATGACCCCGTCTATGG
>JBBQAU010000269.1:0-2976 GCA_038316685.1 Sphingomonadales bacterium | reverse complement strand
CCGTGAGCCGCCGCCTCGGCACCGGCAAAGTGGAGACGCATCACATGGCGCATCCCGGAAAAGGTTGCGCTGGCCCATTGTGTTCCGCGATGCTCCTCAAACTGCGTCCGGCCTGATGTCAGTGCCATGACCGCCCGGATCAGTGCGGTGGCCGGGTCGTGACGGATGGTCTGCTGGATCATAGCTGCGGCTCCCGATATATGTTCATGATGCGTATTTCGCAAAAACGGGACAGGCGTTTCGCTAAATCGCGGACAGCGGGTTCGCTAATTCCGGGACAGCAGGAGGTGATCCTTCGGTTGCCTGGTTAATGTCAGATTTGGTTGATCGAGGTATTTTGGTTTTCGGTCAAGCTCCCCAGCGTTTTTTGTCGCCGCATGCTGTCGCCTTCCAGCGTAATGCGATGGGCATTGTGGATGATCCTGTCGAGGATGGCGTCAGCGATGGTGGCTTCGCCGATCATGTCATGCCAGGCTGCCACGGGGAGTTGGGCAGTGATAAGGGTAGATTTTCGGCGGTAGCGTTCTTCGAAGATTTCGAGCAGGTCGAGACGCTGCTGGTCGTTCAGGCCATGAGTACCCCAGTCATCAAGGATAAGCAGCTCGGCCCGGGCAAGCCGGTCAACAAGCCGCGGAAAGCGGCCATCGAGGCGAGCGAGCGCCAGATCCTCAAACAGACGCGGCATGCGCAGATAGAGAACCGAGTGATCGAGCCGTGCCGCCTGTCGACCAATGGCGCAGCCAAGCCAGGTTTTTCCGGTGCCAGTCTGGCCGGTGATAATCAGATTCTCGTGTGCCTTGAGCCACGCCCCTTGCGCGAGCGAGAGGATATTGCGTCGGTCGAGCCCGCGCGGCGCGGCAAAGTCAATATTCTCGATGCACGCATCAGCAAAGCGCAACCGCGCCGTCTTCAGCCGGTTAGTCAGACGCTTGTCGCCGCGCACCGCGATTTCGCGATCAAGCATCAGCCCGAGCCATTCCTCGCGGGTAAGATCGTCGGCATTGTCGTAACCAGCGATGTCGCGCCAGGCAGCGACCATTCCTGACAGGCCAAGTGCCTGCATCTGGTCGAGGGTGGGATGGGTCAGCATGGATATTCCTTTCTTCACTGATAATAGGTACCGCCACGGATGTTGCCGTGTGCAGGCGCAGGTCGGACTGGTTCAGCCGCCGGCTTTGCCCGGTCGAGGCCGGATTTGAGGATAGCGCTCACCGAGGAGTAGGAGACGGCATTGATCAGCAGCGCCCGTTCACAGGCAGCTTCGAGCCGACCCTGCTCATAGCGCCGGGAAAGTGACAGCACGCCCATGGCGGAACGATAGCCCTGTTCGGGGTGAGGCCTCTCTTGCATCAGACGTTCGACCAGGATCGCGGTATTGGCACCGGTCTTGGCGGCCTTGGTGATCAGGCTGGCCGGCGTCACGTTGGCATAACGCTGATGGGCCTTGGGCATGTGCTCATTGACCGTGACATGGCCGCAACGCTGTGAGCGCCGAACATGACTGGCCACTCGTTTGTGATCGTGGAAGATCTCAACCACCCTGTGGGTAAGCCGAACGTCGACATGCTTGCCGATGAGCCGGTGCGGCACCGAGTAAAAAGTCTTATCGACCGCAACGTGATAGTCGGGATGCACCTTGGCCTTTTTCCACTCGGCATATTCGAAGCGCTGCGCCGGCAACGGCGCCAGCGCCGGGCGTTCGATCTCCTCGAACAGCGCGCGACGGGATTTGCCGACATGCCGCATCGAACGGTTGTTGAGATCTTCCACCAGCAAGGCGATGGCGGCATTGAGGTCGGCCAGGCTGAAGAAGCGGCAGTTGCGCAACCGCGCCAGTATCCATCGCTCGACAATCAGCACCGCGCCTTCAACCTTGCCCTTGTCGCGCGGACGTCGGCTACGGGTAGGAAGGATCGTCGTATCATAATGTTCCGCCATCGCAGCGAAGGTCTGATTGAGCGTCGGCTCGAACCACAATGCCTTGACCACTGCGGCTTTCAGATTGTCGCAAACGATGGCTTTGGGCACACCGCCAAAATAGGCGAGCGCGCGGCTTTGCCCCTCAATCCAGTCCGGCAGTTTCTGGCTCAAGCTGGCCAGTGCAAAGGTCAGCGACGAGGCCCCGAGTATGCTTACGAAGATCTGCGCCTGATGGATCTCGCCAGTCGACGGATCAATAAGCGGTAAAGTGTGACCGGCATAATCGGTCTGCATCACCGCGCCTGCCTCATGCCGGTTGCGGAAGCTGGGCTGCGTGCGCCTATGGAAGTCCCCGAACCGCGCGCAAAACCAAGTATAACCGTAGCCATGGGGATGTGCAGAACGGTATTCCTGCCACAGAAGCGTCAGCGTTACCCCCTTACGCTTCATCTCCCGTGCGACTGTCGGCCAGTCCGGTTCGGTCAAATCCTGAGGCGGGCGCCCAACACGTCGAAAGAGCAAACGCTCCAGCGACCCATCATCGTCATAGCCCGGCGGTAAAGGCCAGCTTGCAAGGCCCGCCTCGCGCGCCCGCAGAACATAAGTCGATACTGTCGTCTTGCTGAGCTTCAGCCGTTCCGAAACGCCCCGCACCGAAAGCCCCTGGCCATAGGTCAGGCGCAGGATTGATCGCATATCCTTCACGTCCGTTCGTCTCACTTGCTTCCGTCTTGGCATCACAACTCCCATCCCATTGATGAAAGGTCACCATGCCAACCCGGCGCGCCCGAAAAACAACCCTCTTTCTCCGCCCCGAACACTGTCCGGGAATTAGCGGAAACACTGTCCCGTATTTACTGAAATCACTGTCCGCGAATTACCGAAATCGCTGTCCGCTAATTTCCGAAACACGCAGGCCATCACGTCGCTAGGCCAATGCACACCAAGAAATACCCTTGTTGACCCGACTATCAGCACAAGCAGCATTGCCGCGACTATTAGATATATCTGCACACGCCGTTTGGCTTGGCTTCGAGCTAACAGAACCGCGATCGT
>JBBQAU010000268.1:0-2980 GCA_038316685.1 Sphingomonadales bacterium | reverse complement strand
GGTCATCGCCCTTTCGATGACGTCGAACGCCACAGGCGGCAAAGCATCCTGTAGCCGCAGCAAATCCTTTGCCGCCGCATCGCCGACTATGTCGGGCCGCGTCGCCAGCGTCTGGCCAAACTTGATCGCCGCCGGGCCGATTGCCTGCAACGCATCAGCATAAGCCGGTGTCGCTGGCACGCGCGCGCCAAAACGTGCGATTCTGACAAGGCGGCGCAAGGCAGCGGGCGTATTAATGTCGCGCTCAATGCCAACCAGCGCGCCGTGTCGGGCCAGGATGCGGCTCCATTTCAGCAGGCGCCACAAATGGGTCGTGGCGGTGGTCACGCGAACTCAGTCTTGCGGCGATGGTTCAAAATCAAATCTTCCATCCGCTATGGATCGCGACCAAACCGCCCAGCATTGGTTCGACCTTGGTTTGCACAAAACCTGCCTCACCAATCATCGCCTCAAAACGCGGCATATCAGGAAAGCGGCGGATTGATTCGATCAAATAGCGATAGCTCTCGGCGTCTCTGGCAAGCAGCTTGCCGAGTTGCGGCACAAGCCGGTGCGAATAGACATCGTAAACCTCCGCAAAGCCTGGCCAGAGCGTTGTGGAGAATTCCAGGCAAAAGAACCGCCCGCCACGCTTCAGGACGCGGTGTGCCTCTTTAAGCGCGGCTGGAATGTCGGTTACATTCCGGATGCCAAAGGCGATTGTGTAGCCATCAAAAAAACGGTCTGGGAAGACAAGCTGTTCGGCATTGGCCTCGCTCCACACCAGCCCATCAATCCCTCGCTTGGCCGCGCGTCCAATGCCAACCGCGAGCATGTCAGGATTGATATCGGCGACGGTAATCGCAGCGCCTGATGGGACCATGCGAAACGCAATGTCGCCCGTGCCGCCTGCCATGTCGAGGATCGTCTCACCCGAACGCGGCTTTACCCGCCGAACAAACCGGTCCTTCCACAGTCGGTGCATTCCCGCCGACATCGCATCGTTCATCAGGTCATAAGACCCGGCAACGCTGGTAAATACCTCGCTAACCCGCGCGGTCTTTTCGCCGGTCGCGATCTGCTCATACCCAAAGGAGACTGTGTCGTTCATGGCCGCTGCTCTAGCCAAGCCTTGTAGGCGGGGCAAACCTAACCTAGCGGATTGCAGGAAATGCCTGAACTTCCCGAAGTCGAAACAACCGTTCGCGGGTTGCGCCCCGTGCTTGAGGGTGCCCGAATCGAACGGATCATCCTGCGTCGCCCTGATCTGCGCCGCCCGTTTCCCGCCGATCTTGGCCAAAGGCTGACCGGCGCAACCGTGGTCGGGCTTGGCCGTCGCGCCAAATATGGCCTGATCGAAACCGATCGGGGGGACACGATGATTTTTCACCTTGGCATGTCAGGCCGCTGGCGCATCGACCCGTCAGAGACATTGACGCATGACCATTTGCTTATCGAGACGGGGGCAGGGCGCTTGCTTGCACTCAATGATGCGAGGCGATTCGGCTCGGTCGACCTGATCGAGACTGCACAGATTGCGGGCTATGCGCCCTTCATGGTGATGGGGCCCGAGCCGCTGGGCGACAAATTCGACTCAGCCTATCTCCAAAAGGCACTGAACGGGCGGGTCGCGCCGATCAAGGCAATGCTGCTCGATCAGCGCATCGTTGCCGGGTTGGGGAACATCTATGTCTGTGAGGCGCTCCACATGGCCGGGATTAACCCGTCGCGCGCAGCCGGGCATATTGGCATGGCGCGGCTCAATCGTCTCGTTGCGGCGATACGAGAGGTGCTTGACGCCGCGATCATTGCCGGGGGTTCAACGCTGCGCGATTATGCGCAGCCCGATGGTGAGCTTGGCTATTTTTCCAAGCAATGGCGCGTTTATGGTCGTGAAGACGAGAACTGCGCCTGCGGATCAACGATCAGCCGTCGTCCCGAGGGCGGACGATCCACCTTCTGGTGCCGTAAATGTCAGCGTCATTGAACCGTCGAGACGGTTGACCATTGGCGGCACTGCGGTTATGTGCCGCGCTTTCCAAGGGCGACCGGGGCCTGGTCCCACGCTCTTTTCCACTAAAAAGGTTCGAGGACGGCATGGCGAATACGCCACAAGCGAAAAAGCGTATCCGGCGGAATGACCGCCGTGCAGAGATCAACACCAACCGTGTCGGCCGCATCCGCACTTTTGTAAAGAAGGCCGAATCGGCCCTCGAAGCGGGAGACAAGGTTGCCGCTACTGTTGCGCTCGCCGCAGTCCAGCCAGAACTGGCGCGTGGTGTGGCAAAGGGTGTGCTGCACAAGAACACAGCATCGCGTAAATTTGCTCGGTTGACGAAGCGTCTTACGGCGCTCGCTTAAGCATTCTCATCATTATTGATTGATCGCCCGTCGGACATTGTCCGGCGGGCTTTTTCATATCCCGAGTCTTGGCGCTGTCCCGACACGGGCTGCTGAGCATGCCGCAATCGGGGGGCCGACGAAATCCATACCCCGCAACTTAAAACGACCGAAAAGCCACGATTCGCAAACATGTCAAATAGGTGACACTTTTATTATTTCGGTATTTTAGGTGGTTAACATGGAAATCACGCGTTTCTGCGGCCGCCATCGTGTCAATGCGGTTTATTTCAAATTCTTGACATAACTACACTTGATAGACGCCGTCAGGTCTTCATAACGGAACTTCGACGGGGAAATTCTAATCGACCGGGCCCTTGTATAGCATCGACGCAGACGGAAGCATTTCCGACTGGGGAGTTGCTGTGCCTGTTCAGATCGGGGGTATCCGCCAGAGCTAAGGCCTTGTCGTGATGATAAGCGGGTTGTGAGGGATGGACGATTCTGTGACTGATTCCAGTGATACTGTTGATCGCGCCTGGAATCGGATTCGCGGATATCTGAAGGACTCAGCCGGGGTGCGGTTGTTTGACCAATGGCTCAAGCCGATGAGCCTGGCCCAATCCGATTCACCCCGACTGGTGCGCCTGACGCTGCCGAC
>JBBQAU010000267.1:0-2985 GCA_038316685.1 Sphingomonadales bacterium | reverse complement strand
TTGCACGGCATCGACCTTCAGGTCGCAAGGGGTAGCAGCGTCGCGCTCCTGGGCCCGTCAGGCTCTGGAAAATCGTCCCTGATGGCGATCCTTGCAGGGCTCGAACGGGCGACCAGCGGGACAATATGGGTCGACGGCCTTGATTTCGGCGGATTAAATGAGGACGGGCTCGCGCGCGCGCGGCGCGGGCGGGTGGGTATCGTTTTGCAGGCATTTCACCTCTTGCCGACGATGACAGCGCGCGAAAATGTCGCGGTACCGCTGGAACTTGCCGGGGTTCCGGATGCGTTTAATCGCGCCTCGGCCGAACTCGAGGCCGTCGGCCTTGGCAACCGGCGTGATCATTACCCCGCGCAATTGTCGGGTGGCGAGCAGCAGCGAGTCGCGATCGCGCGTGCGTTGGCCCCGCGCCCGGCATTGATTTTTGCCGATGAGCCTACCGGCAATCTCGATACCACCACAGGGTCTGCCGTGATGGACCTTTTGTTCGCGCGCCATGCCGATCTGGCTGCAACGCTGTTTGTCATCACCCACGACCGCACCCTCGCCGCGCGCTGCGACCGCTTGATCGAGATGGCCGACGGACGGATTGTTACAGACACAGATGGTTAGAGATCGGGCAATGAGTGATTGGGCGCTGGCGATGCGGCTCGCACGTCGGGATCTGCGGGCTCGATTTCGCGGGCTTCGGTTGCTGCTGGTTTGCCTGTTCCTCGGGGTCGGCGCATTGGCGGCGATCGGCAGCCTTGCCAGCGCAATCGAGTTTGAGCTGACTTCGCGCGGGCAAATATTGCTGGGCGGCGATGTGGAACTCCAAATCGGGCAACGCCGCGCAGATGCCGACGAGCGACGCGCTATCGCGGCGACCGGGCGCGTATCCGAGACGATCCGGATGCAGTCGATGGCAATTCGTGGCGCCGATTCTGTGCCAATTGAACTCAAGGCAGTCGATGATGTGTATCCGCTTTACGGCCGCCTTCGCCTGACAGACGGGCGCGATGTTTCAGCCCCCCCTGCCAATGTTGCATGGATCGGTACTGCCCTGGCCGAACGGATGGACGCGCAGGTCGGTAACGGCCTGAGGCTGGGCAGCGCGACGTTTCGCATCGGCGGCATCATCGCCGATGAACCCGACCGGCTGAGCGAGGGTTTTACGCTTGGCCCGGTCGTCATCGTGTCGATCGCAGGCCTGGGGCGCACCGGCCTCATCCAGCCGGGCAGCCTCTACCGCACGAAATATAGGGTTCGCATGCTTCGTGCTAATCCCAAGGCCGTCGCCGAGGCGTTTACGCGCCGCTTCCCCGAGGCCGGCTGGGAAACGCGGACGCGCGATCGGGCCACCCCCGGTGCTTCGCGTTTTATTGATCGCATGGGTGAATTCCTTACGCTGGTCGGCCTCGCGGCGCTGGCGATTGCAGGCATTGGCATTGGTGGCGGCGTATCCAGCTATCTGGCGGCGCGCCGCCGCAGCATCGCCACCCTGAAGGTGCTGGGGGCAACATCGGGCATCGTTGCGCGGGTTTATCTCATCCAGATTGCGGCAGTTGCGCTCGCCGGGATCGCGGCGGGCCTTGTCGTCGGCGTGCTTGCAACGCCCCTGCTCGTCGCGCTGGCGGGACAGGTTTTGCCGGTATCGCCCGGCTTTGCCCTTCAGCCGCTGCCGCTCGCCTTGGCGGCGATCTACGGATTGCTGATTGCGCTTGGCGCAGCGGCGGTCCCGCTTGTGCAGGGCGCGGACGTAACGGCAGCGGTTCTGCTCCGCGGCGTGGTCGACGAGCCGGCGGCAGGGCGTTGGCGCGCATTCGCCTGGACAGCACTCGCTGCAGGCGGTGTGATCGCCGTCGTCTTGCTGACTTCGGCGCAGCCCGTCCTGAGCGGCGTGTTTCTGACCAGCGTCGCTGCTACCTTGCTGTTGCTGACCGGGCTCGGCTGGATGATCCGCGTTGCTGCTTCCCGCATCCCGCGCCCGCGCAGCCCACTGCTTCGGCTTGCCATTGCGGGACTTTACCGCCCCGGCGCCCGCACGATTGCGCTCGTCGTCGCGCTTGGACTCGGCCTCACCTTGTTCGCTTTGCTCGCTGCGATCCGAACAAGTCTCGACGCCAACATTGTGCGGACGGTCCCGGCGCGCGCACCGGCCTTGTTCGCACTGGATGTGCCGCGTGACCGCATCACCGAGTTTACGCAGACGATTCGGCGGGCTTCGGCGCGGGCTGAAGTCGCGACCGTCCCGCTATTGCGCGGCACAGTCATCGGCTATGGCCGGACGCGTGTTGCAGACCTTGCCCAGCTCCCGCCTGACGCCTTCATCCTGCGCGGGGAGCGGGGGATTACCTATGCCGCGGGTCTGCCCAAAGGGTCTACGCTAACGGCAGGCGCCTGGTGGCCCGCCAATTATAACGGTCCGCCGCTGGTCTCGGTTGAGGCGGTGCAGGCCAAAGCGCTCGGCCTCGCAATCGGCGATCCGTTGACGGTCAGCGTGCTCGGGCAGGAGGTGACGGCTCGTGTCGCCTCGTTCCGTACGGTGCAGTGGGACACAATGGGCTTCAACTTTGTCCTGGTATTCTCACCCGGCACCTTTGACGACTTCCCCCACAGTCTTTCGGCGACGGTCAATATGCCTGCCGCACAGACCAGCACGGTGATGCGAGCCCTTGTGCCACGCTTTCCTTCGGTGTCAGTGATTGAGGTCGGCGGCGTTCTCAAACGGGTTCAGGATGTCGTGCGCCAACTGTCGATCGCTATCGCTGCGGCCGCGAGTGTCGCAATCCTTGCCGGTATCGCGGTGCTGATCGGCGCGATAACCGCAGCGCGCGAGATGCGGACGTATGACGCGGTCATGCTGAAGGTGCTTGGCGCGACGCGCGCGCAGATATTGGCCACACAAGCGATCGAATATGGCCTGTTGAGCATCATCGTTGCCACTGTTGCACTGGCTCTGGGCCTGGCTGCGGCCTGGTATGTGATCGTGGAACTATTCCAGTT
>JBBQAU010000266.1:0-2991 GCA_038316685.1 Sphingomonadales bacterium | reverse complement strand
CACGCCGCGCACGGCCCCGCCATAGCCTGCGGCCATGCATGATATCCGCCTGATCCGCGAAAACCCGGAAAGCTTTGATGCAGCGCTGAAACGGCGTGGCTTGGGGCCGAGCGCCGCCGCGCTGATCTCCCTTGATGAACTCCGCCGCGCGCTCGCCACCTCCGTTCAGGCCGGTCAGGCGCGTCGCAACGAAGCATCCAAGGCCATTGGCGCGGCGAAGGGCAAGGGAAATCATGCCGTTGCCGATGCCTTGATGGCCGAACTGGCAGCGCTGAAAGAGCGTATGCCCGAGATCGAGGCCGAGGAAAAACGGCTGGGCGAGCGATTGCACGCAGCACTCGCAGTCATTCCCAACCTGCCCGCCGCCGATGTGCCAGAGGGCAAGGACGAGGACGATAACGCGCTGGTCCATGAGCGTGGCGAATATCCGCAATTTGATTTCGATCCCCTTGATCATGATGCGATCGGCCCCGCGCTCGGGATGGATTTTGAGACAGGCGTGGCGCTGGCGGGCGCTCGCTTCACGCTGCTACGCGGGCCGATCGCGGTGCTTTATCGGGCGCTCGGTCAGTTCATGTTGACTGAGCTGGTGGTGAAGCACGGCTATGAACAAGTCGTGCCCCCCCTTTTGGTGCGCGACGAGGCGATGTTCGGCACCGGGCAACTTCCCAAGTTTGCCGATGATCTGTTCAGGACGACTGATGGACGCTGGCTGATCCCGACCGCTGAGGTCAGTCTGACCAACATCGTGCGCGAGCAGATACTGCCCGAAGGTCAGCTGCCGCTGCGCTTCGCGGCGCTCACGCCCTGCTTCCGATCTGAAGCCGGCGCGGCGGGCCGCGATACGCGCGGTTTCATCCGCCAACACCAATTCGACAAGGTCGAGATGGTGTCGATTGTGACGCCAGAAACTTCGGAGGAAGAGCATGAACGGATGACGGCCTGCGCCGAAGGGCTGCTGACCGCGCTCGGCCTTCGCTTCCGCCGGATGAAGTTATGCACAGGCGACATGGGATTTTCCGCCGTGCGCACTTATGATCTTGAGGTCTGGTTGCCGGGACAAAATCGATACCGCGAGATTTCAAGCTGTTCGACCTGCACCGATTTTCAGGCCCGCCGCATGAATGCGCGCTACCGGCCCGACGGTGAAAAGAACACGCGCTTTGTCCATACGCTCAACGGATCGGGGCTCGCGGTCGGTCGCACGCTCGTTGCGGTCATGGAAAATTACCAGCAGCAGGATGGTGGTATCGCGATTCCCGATGCGCTCACGGGCTATATGCACGGCATGAACCGGTTGGAGCCGAAACGCTGATGCGCATTCTGCTAACCAATGATGATGGCTATCATGCACCCGGTCTGGCCGTGCTTGAGCAGATTGCGCGGACGCTGTCGGATGACATTTGGGTTGTCGCCCCGGCCGAGGAGCAATCTGGTGCCGGCCATTCGCTCACCCTCAGCCAGCCGATCCGGGTCCGCCGGTTCGATGATCGACGCTTCGCCGTCCAGGGCACACCAACCGATGCGGTGATGATGGCGATTGCCCGGATCATGGCCGATCACCGCCCCGATCTTATTCTTTCAGGCGTCAATCGCGGCGCAAACCTGGCCGAGGACGTGACCTATTCCGGGACCGTTTCCGCCGCGATGGAAGGCGCTTTGGCGGGTGTGCGCTCAATCGCGCTGAGCCAGTGTTACGCGCAATCGGGAATGGACGATTCGGTTCCCTTTGCGGCCGCCAGCGCTTGGGGAGAGCGTGTGCTGCGGCCTTTGCTTGATGCACCACTGGCGCCGCGCTCCCTGATCAACATTAACTTCCCGCCAGTGCCGCCCAAATCGGTGCAGGGTGTTCGCGTCGTCAGCCAGGGCCTGCGCGATTATGGTCGCTTGCAGATCATCACGAACCGCGATCCGCGTGGGTCTGAATATCATTGGTTCGGCTTGCGACCAGCCATCGAAACCCCCGCCCATGCCACCGATGTCGAAGCCATCGCGGATGGTTATATTTCGGTCACACCCCTGCACCTTGACCTGACACATTATGAATCAATCGATATGTTGAGCGCAGCCTATCGCTGAGAGGGCGTGTATGTGGTTTGTTAGAGACATCAAGCGCGCGGTGCCGCTGGTTTCAGCCGCGATTGTGGTCGGCTGTATTCCGCACGATGGCGCGCGCGATAGCCGTTATCCGGCCCCTCCGCAGGACCTGCCGCCACGCTACCTTCCGGAAGAGCAAGCCCCTGTGCCGATTGCCCCGTCAAGGCCCGTTTGGGAGGCGCGGCCCGTTACCCCCGACGCGCGCGATGTATTGGCTGCTGAATACACCGTGTCACCTGGCCAGACGCTGCGCAGTATTGCCAACAGCAGCGGTGCAGGATCAGAGGCGATTGCTCGCGCGAATGGCTTGCAACCGCCCTTTGTTATCTTTGCGGGCCAGCGCCTGATCATCCCGGCGGGTCGGTATCATCTTGTTCGTCAGGGTGAAACCGGGATCGCCATCGCGCGCGCCTTCGGTGTGCCCTGGTCCCGCATTGTTGCCGACAATGAATTGGTTGATCCCTATATTCTGCGTGCGGGACAGCGCATTCTCATTCCACGCGCAGGCCCCATGACACCGGCGGAACGCGCTGCTGCCTTCCATCTCGACATTGATGACATTGTGACAGGCAGCGAGCCGGCACTTGCGTCCAATCAACGCCCCGTCGAACCGAGCCGATCCGCCAGCCGGATTCTGCCACCCGACGCCTATGTTGCCGAACCGCTGCGCCGGACGGGCAGCTTTGCCTGGCCGGTGAATGGCAACGTCATCGGGCGCTTTGGCCCGATCAGCCCTGGCGAACGCAACAATGGTGTTAAAATCGCGGTGCCAATCAATACCCCGGTGCTCGCCGCCGCTGATGGGGTGGTTGCCTACACTGGCGAAGGCGTGGCGGGGATGGGCGGCCTCGTGATGCTAAAGCACGGCGAAGGATGGAAGACGGTCTATGCTCA
>JBBQAU010000265.1:0-2991 GCA_038316685.1 Sphingomonadales bacterium | reverse complement strand
CACGTTAGTTTGTGTCCAGAGCACGGGCAGGGCTAACTACCGGTCACTCTACAGCTCGACCGATCTTAATCGCAGCGCATTACCCACCACCGATATCGAAGACAGCGCCATCGCAGCAGCGGCAATCGCGGGAGAGAGAAGCAGGCCGAACCAGGGATACAGGACACCCGCAGCGACGGGCACACCGACGGCGTTATAGACAAAGGCGAGGAAGAGATTCTGGCGAATGTTACGCATAGTGGCGTGACTCAGGCGACGCGCGCGGACGATGCCGTTCAGGTCACCTTTGACCAGAGTGACCCCGGCGCTTTCGATAGCGACATCCGTGCCGGTGCCCATGGCGATACCGACATCAGCGGCGGCGAGTGCCGGGGCATCATTGACGCCATCCCCGGCCATGGCGACGATGCGGCCCTCTGCTTTCAATCGGGCGACGATGGCACTTTTGGCATCGGGGAGGACATCGGCCTCGACCTCCGACAGCCCAAGACGCCGCGCCACGGCTTCGGCGGTAACGCGGTTATCGCCTGTGACCATAATGACCCGGATGCCTTCGGCTTTGAGTGCTGCCAGTGCGTCCGGCGTTGTCGATTTGACCGGGTCGGCAATGGCAATGACACCGGCGGCCTTGCC
Organism: Sphingomonadales bacterium; assembly: GCA_038316685.1. Taxonomy (GTDB): domain Bacteria; phylum Pseudomonadota; class Alphaproteobacteria; order Sphingomonadales; family Sphingomonadaceae; genus Sphingomonas. The sequence goes on along the minus strand of JBBQAU010000265.1, from coordinate 2,358 downwards.
TTCGATTGCGACAAGGATGGCGGTTGCACCCTCGCGGCGGTGCCGGTCAGCAGCTTCAGTCAACGCAGTGGTATCGACGCCTAGTTCAGACAGATAGGCGGGGCTGCCAATAGCCACGCTTTGGCCGTCGAGCTTGCCGATGATGCCCTTGCCAGTCGGCGCATCGAATTCAGCGGCGGTTTCGATCGCAAGATTACGCGCCGCCGCTTCTGCGACAATCGCGGCTGCCAGCGGATGCTGGCTGGAACGTTCGACCGCAGCGGCGAAGCGCAGCAGTTCTTGCTCCGTGATGTCGGTGAAGGGTTTGATGGCAACGACCTTTGGCTTACCTTCGGTCAACGTCCCAGTCTTGTCGACAAGCAAAGTGTCGACCTGCTCCATCCGTTCCAGCGCTTCGGCATTTTTTACCAGTACACCTGCCGCAGCGCCGCGCCCGACGCCGACCATAATCGACATCGGGGTGGCCAGCCCCAACGCACAGGGACAGGCGATGATAAGGACGGTCACTGCGGCTACAAAGCCGAAGGTAAAGCGTGGTTCGGGACCAAAACTTGCCCAGACAATGAAGGCCAACACTGCCACGGCGATGACCGCCGGGACGAACCAGCCCGCCACCTGGTCTGCAAGGCGTTGGATCGGTGCCCGACTGCGCTGGGCATCGGAGACCATCTGGACGATGCGTGCAAGCACGGTGTCGCGGCCAACCTTGTCGGCGCGCATCGCGATCGCACCGGTTTGGTTGATGGTGCCTGCGATAACGGTGTCGCCGGTTTCCTTGGTCACCGGCATGGATTCGCCTGTCACCATCGATTGATCGACCGTTGAGCGGCCTTCTATCACTGTGCCATCGACGGGCACGGCCTCGCCGGGGCGGACGCGCAAGCTATCGCCAGCAACAATGAGGCCGAGCGAGACTTCTTCGTCCGAGCCATCGGGCTTGAGCCGCTGCGCCGTCTTTGGCGCGAGATCGAGCAGCGCGCGGATTGCGCCGCCGGTCGCCTCTCGGGCGCGGAGCTCGAGCAATTGGCCGATCAGGACCAGCACGACGATGACCGAAGCTGCCTCGAAATATACCGCGATCGCACCGTCGATGCGGCGAAACGCTGGCGGAAAAAAACCTGGTGCCACGGTTGCGATGACGCTGTAAACCCAGGCGACCCCGGTGCCCATCGCGACGAGCGTAAACATGTTTAGGCTGCGGTTAACGATGGATCGCCAACCCCGCTCAAAAAAAGGCCACCCAGCCCAAAGCACGACGGGCGTTGCCAGCAGAAGCTGGACCCAGTTCGACATCTGTGGCGCGATCAGATGATCAATGTTGAACAGATGCCCGCCCATTTCGAGCGCGAACACCGCTAAGGTTAGCGCGAGTCCAACCCAAAAGCGCTTTGAGAAATCAGCCAGTTCGGGGTTGGGCGGGGTTTGTGCCGTCATCACCGCCGGCTCGAGCGCCATGCCGCAGATCGGGCAAGCACCCGGGCCGATCTGGCGAATCTGCGGGTGCATCGGGCAGGTGTAAATCATGTCTCCGGGCAGGTGTTCGCGTGACGGCGCCTCGGCGGCATTGGCGGGATTGGCATGGCTGGAAGAGGCGTCTGCGCCGTGTTCGGAGTGGCAAAACCCATTGCCACTAGTGTCAAGTGTTGGGATCTGTGTCATACAGTTGTTAATGCTTGAGGCAGCCAATCGTTGCTCGGATGCCGGTTGACGAGGTTTCAGATCGGCCGAGTGAGGCCACAATCTTGAGAACATCCTGCCTGCCATTACCCCGGCTATCGGGCTGAGGCGCAATCGTTAGGTTGCCTCGTTGCAACCGGCTTCGCTCCCGACCTGCGGCACCCGTTTATTCGACCTTGAAGCTGTAACTTCCTTCTGCGCGGTGCGTGTCAGCAGTCACGGCATGCCAGCTGACCGTGTAAGTTCCCGCTGGCAGCGACATTTTCAATGTCCCGACCAGAGTCCGGCCATCAGCTGCAACACTTGATGTTACATAGCCGACCGACATCGGCGACGTCATCTCCATGCCTGGCATAGCTGTCATCAGGATCGACATGCCGGAAAACTGGGGAACCACAGCCTCGCTGAAGGTAAGTTTAAGTTCCTTGGTCGTGGCGATTGTGGAATTTGCCGCCGGTGCCGCCAGCACAAGCTTTGCATGTGCCTGAACGGACGACGCGAGCACCGTGGTGCTGACTGCGAACAGCGCGGCGCTGAGCTTGACGTGGCGAAGGGATGGAAATGGCATGACAAGGTCTCCAGATAGTTGTCAGTAGTAATACGCGACCGGAGACGCTGGCCCTCAGCGGCGACAAACTTTATGCCGCAGCGGACGCTGATCCATGATGAGGGCCGGCAGGC
>JBBQAU010000264.1:0-2996 GCA_038316685.1 Sphingomonadales bacterium | reverse complement strand
TTACCGCGATACTGCCATCCCGCTCGGCAATGGCCGGTATGCCAACCTGCCGATGGCAACGGGGCGGTTGCTGGCTGAAGCTGCCATACTGCCAACCGAAACAGTGCTGCTGATTGGTGCAGCGAGCGGTTACACGGCGGCCTTGCTTGCCGAGATCGCGTCGCAGATTGTAGCGGTCGAATCAGACTCTGATCTTGCCCGTCATGCCCGCGCCGCGCTGTTGGACTGGAAGAATGTCGAGATCGTAGAAGGCCCGCTTGAACAAGGCTGGCCAAAAGCTCCTCCTTATGATGTCGTGGTGATCGATGGCGCAATCGAACATCTGCCGACCGCATTGATTGATCAGCTTGTAATTGGCGGCAGGCTGGTATCGGGTCGGCTTGATAACGGCGTAACGCGGCTGGCGATTGGCCACCGCACAGCCGGTGGTTTTGGGTTAGTAGATTTTGCTGATATTGATTGTGTGCGCCTTCCCGGCTTTGCGCTTCCCCCGACCTTTGTTTTTTGAGAGTGACGATGATGCCCAGGAATCGAAATACCGCGCTGACCGGAGCGGCGCTGCTCGCCACCATCGCACCTGCTTCGGCAGAAACTTTGCGGGAGGCAATGGTCAAGGCCTATGCAACAAACCCAACCTTGGCCGCACAGCGCGACAACGTCAAAGCGATCGATGAAGGCGTTCCGCTCGCCCGATCTGGTGCCTTTCCGACAGTGCAATTGCAGAGCCAGCACACCGAAAACATCAAAAATCCATCGATTGCCTTTCTGGCGCCGGATCGTCAATTTGGCGCAAACGTCGCGCTGACACTGCCAATTTATCAGGGTGGACGCGTCAGCAATGCGATTGCAGCAGCAGACAAACGTGTCGATGCAGGCCGCGCTTCCTTGCGTGGGACGGAGGCCGACCTGTTCACCAACGTCGTCGCCGCTTACATGGATGTGACGCGCGATGAGGCGATTGTCGGCTTCAACCAGCAGAATCTGAAGGTCCTCGACATCAATCTGCGGGCGGCGCGCGACCGGTTTCAGGTCGGTGATTTGACCCGCACTGATGTCGCCCAGTCCGAGGCGCGGCTTGAACTCGCGCGTTCGCAGTTACAAACCGCAGAAGGGCGGCTGATCTCCAGCCGCGAAACCTATGTTCGGCTGGTTGGATCGCCCCCAGGTGTCTTGGTAACGCCGCCGCCCTTGCCGCAATTACCGGCCACGCCCGACGCGGCGGTGGAGATTGCGCTGCACGATAATCCTGTTTTGCTTGCGGCCAAAAAAACGACCGAGGCAGCGAGTTATGATGTGAAGGTCGCGCGCGGCAACCGCCTGCCAACGCTCAGCGGTTTTGTGAATGGCGGCTACCAGAATTTTCTCGGAACACTTGCCGCGCCGACGCAGGTTCTGACAAATGCCCAGGCCGGCGTGCAGCTTTCGGTGCCGCTGTTCCAGGGTGGGCTTCCAGCGGCGCAAATCCGGCAGTCGCAGGCGCGGCGGGTCCAGTCGCTTGAGCAATTGACCGAGACTGAACGCGGCGTGGTTGCGCAATCGCGTTCGGCTTATGCGGTTTGGCAGTCATCGTTGCAGGTGATTGAATCGGCGCGTGCTGCGCTGGAAGCGAACAAATTTTCGCTTGAGGGTGTGAAGGCCGAAAACAGTGTCGGCAACCGCACGATCATCGAAATCCTGAATGCGGAGCAGGAATATATCAACGCGCAGGTGACGTTGGTGACGGCGCAGCGTGACGCCTATGTCGCAGGCTTTGCACTGCTCGCGGCGATGGGCCACGCCGAGGCCAAGGACCTTGGGCTTGATAGTGGCAATCTGTATGATCCCACCGTCAATTACCGGCGGGTGCGCAACAATATCTGGGATTGGGCGGGTGAACACAGCGCGGGCCCGGTTTCGACGAGCACAGCGACAACGCCTGCGCAAAATGCCACTGTCGTATCGCCGACGCTCGATATTCCCGCCCTGCCGGTTGACAGCCGCGCACCCAATGACGCAGGCATTGGTCGCAAGAGAAATTAGGGGCTATTGGCAGCGCAAGGAAGGTTCAAATGGGGGACATCAGCGCAGAACCATCGATGGAAGAGATTCTGTCGTCGATCAAACGGATCATCGCTGAGGACAGCGATGCCGCCGCCGTCGGTCGTCCCCGGCGCTCGCGGGGAGCAATCCCCGCCGGTCCTCTGCCGCTGCCGCCCGGCGATACCGGCGAAATCCTGGAATTGAGCGACCCGATGCCGGCTGAACCGCGCAAGCCAAGCGTCGCGTTGCCAACCGATGCTGAATTTGTTGACGCCATCCTGTCCGAATCGGCTGCTGTCGCGAGCCGCGGTGCGCTCGACACGCTATCCCGACTGGTCGTGAAGGCGGAAACCCCAGCGGCACCCGTTGAGACGCTTGAGGGACTGGTGCGAGAAATGTTGCGCCCGATGCTGCGCGAATGGCTTGATGCCAAGCTTCCCGGCATGGTGGAAACAATGGTCGCGCGGGAAATTGCCCGGATCACCAAGGCTGGCTGACTTTGGGCCGATAACTGGGCAGCCCGTTGAGCAGCGCAGTGTAAATTGAGAGTCAGATCACATCACCTGACCCTGCCCCGCTCGAAACGAACGGATGTGAGTGAAACAAGTTAACATCATCCGGCTCTAGCGAAGGCCGGAACTGCCGGTTAAGGGCAGGGGCATGAACGAGCTTCCCAAGACATTCGATCCGGCCGAAATTGAAAGCCGATGGTACGCGCATTGGGAATCCAACGGCCTGTTCCACCCCGATCGACCGGGTGCCGAGCCCTGGACGATCGTCAATCCGCCGCCCAACGTGACGGGATCGCTGCATATCGGCCATGCGCTTGATAATACGTTGCAGGACATTTTGACGCGTCACGCGCGGTTGCAGGGCAAAGATGCTGTGTGGGTCGTCGGCACCGATCATGCCGGCATCGCCACGCAAATGGTGGTTGAGCGGCAGATGGGCGCGCTCAACCCGCCGCAGAAGCGCAC